>JAGDMY010000092.1 GCA_017860765.1 Chloroflexota bacterium
CGCGCCCCTCGCTCCGCCTTATGTTTATGAGAGTCACCTGCCGGTATTAGGCATCTGTTACGGTATGCAGGCCATCACCAAGCAGCTGGGGGGAAGTGTTTCTCCCGGCTCCCGAAAAGAATATGGCCATGCCATGCTTCACCTCAGTCGTCTGGATTCGCCGCTGTTTGCCGGGTTGCCGGAAACGATGGCGGTCTGGATGAGCCACGGTGATAAAATCGAGCAAATACCGCGAGGCTTCTCCACACTGGCCTACACGGAAAATACTCCGGTGGCCGTGATGGGCAATGAGCAGGGCATCTATGGTTTACAATTCCACCCGGAAGTAATCCATACTCCGGAAGGCAAAAATATCCTCAAGAATTTCATCTACCGCATCTGCTGCTGCCGGGGCAACTGGACTATCGGAAATTTTATTGAAGAAAGCATCTGCCGGATGAGAGAACGGGTGGGCGGTGGGAAGGTTATTTGTGCGCTCTCCGGCGGAGTTGATTCTTCGGTGGTGGCTACCCTGATACATCGCGCCATCGGTGAGCAATTGACCTGTATTTTTGTCGACCATGGCTTGATGCGCAAGGAAGAGGTAGAACGCACCTTCAATACCTTCCGTTTGAACCTGGGCATGAATATCATTCTGGCCGAGTCAGCCGAGAGATTTCTTAAAAAGCTGAAAGGCGTTATAGACCCTGAAGCTAAACGCAAAATCATCGGGGAAGAATTTATCCGCATCTTCGAGGAGGAAGCCCGCAAGATTGGCAAAGTAGATTTTCTGGCCCAGGGAACCCTGTACCCGGATGTTATCGAAAGCGCTTCCTCAGGGAGCAAGGCCGCAGCCAAGATCAAGACCCATCATAACGTTGGCGGCTTGCCGGCGGACATGTCATTGCAGCTTCTGGAACCCCTGCGCTCCTTATTTAAAGATGAAGTGCGCCGGGTGGGCGCCGAGCTGGGCTTGCCGGAAGAAATGGTCTGGCGCCAGCCCTTTCCCGGCCCCGGTCTGGCCATCCGCATAATCGGCGAGGTTACCAGGGAAAAACTGGATATGCTGCGCGATGCCGACTTCATAGTGATGAACGAAATCAGGGCCGCCGGCCTCTATCGGCAGCTCTGGCAAAGCTTCGCCGTCCTTACCGATGTCAGGTCGGTGGGAGTGATGGGCGACTTCCGTACCTACGGATACCTGCTGGCTATCCGCGCCGTGACGAGTGATGACGCTATGACAGCAGACTGGGCCCGCCTCCCCTATGACCTGCTGGCGCACATCTCCAATCGCATTGTGAATGAGGTCCGCGGGGTAAACCGCGTAGTTTACGATATCACGTCCAAACCACCTTCTACCATAGAGTGGGAGTAATAAGAACCGCCGAGTTTTAACTTTTGGTTCACTCATTCCGGAGGCAATCCTTGAAAGTGCTGGTTGTCGGAAATGGAGCCCGCGAGCATGCTTTGGTCTGGAAACTGGCCCAGAGTCCCCGGGTCACCGGGATCTTCGCCGCACCCGGCAATGCCGGCACTGCCCGGATTGCCGTCAATCTGGATATCAGACCTACCGATATCGAATCGTTGAGCACGGCAGTCCGCGAAAAACATATCGAATTAGTGGTCGTTGGCCCTGAAGCGCCCCTGGCCGAAGGCATCGTGGACCATTTTCAAAAACTCGGTGTACCCATCTTCGGGCCCACGCAGGCCGCGGCCCAGATCGAGGGCAGCAAAGCTTTCTCCAAAGCTTTAATGCAAAAATACGGCATTCCCTGCGCTGCCAGCCGGACTTTCGACAAGCTGGCAGAAGCCCAGGAATACATTCGTCAAAAGGGCGTACCGCTGGTTATCAAAGCTGATGGTCTGGCCGCTGGCAAAGGTGTCATTATGGCCGAGACCCTGGAACAGGCGCTGGAATCCGCCTCCAGCATGATGGAAGCCAAAACCTTTGGCGCTGCTGGAGATAAAATCATTATCGAAGAAAAGCTCACGGGAAAAGAGATGAGCTATTTCGCTTTTTCCGATGGCCGGACTATAATGCCGATGGTACCTGCCTGCGATTACAAGCGGGTGAATGATAACGATCAAGGACCCAATACCGGGGGAATGGGTGGCTATAGCCCGCCCTATTTCTTCACCCCGCAGTTGGAGCGGAAGGTTATCGAGGCCATCGTCGAACCCACCATCAAGGCCATGGAGAAGGAGAACCGGCTTTACCGCAGCATCCTGTACGCCGGGTTAATGGTGAAGGACAATGAGCCGCGGGTACTGGAATTTAACGCCCGCTTCGGCGATCCCGAGTGCCAGGTGACCTTGCCCCGGCTCAAATCGGATCTGATGGATATAATCCTGGGCGTTATAAATGGCAAGCTGGCTTCTGTTAAAGCAGAATGGAGCCCGGAGGCCTGTGTGGGCGTGGTCATGGCATCGGCCGGCTATCCGGGCAGCTACCGGACTGGCCTGCCGGTCAACGGCCTGGACCAGGTTGATAAGGACATTCTGGTTTTTCATGCCGGGACGAAAACCGGCGATAAGCCCGGGCAGGTCTTGACCAGCGGCGGGAGGGTTTTAACTGTGGTGGCGCTGGCCAGGACTACCGACGAAGCCAGAGAGAAAATATATCGCAACCTGCCCAGGATCCATTTTGAAGGCTGCCATTACCGGAAGGATATTGCCAGGTTTTAACCTCTAGACCCCTGGTTTCACAGGAGTCAACAGGAGCGTGATATGCCGCAAGTTGCCATTGTGATGGGTTCAAAATCAGACATGGAGACCATGCAGCCGGCCATGGATATTTTGAAAGAATTCGGCGTCGAATATGAAGTTTCGGTCATCTCAGCCCACCGCACGCCTGAGAAAGCCCGCGATTATGCCAGGCAAGCTTCCAGGCGAGGCATCGAGGTCATCATCGCAGCAGCCGGAGGCGCAGCCCATTTACCGGGCGTGATGGCCAGCTGGACGGTACTGCCGGTTATCGGAGTTCCCCTGGCCACCAGCGAACTGAAAGGTGCCGATGCCCTGTATTCCATTGTCCAGATGCCCGCCGGAATACCGGTCGCCTGTGTGGCAGTCGGGAGCTGGGGTGTCAAGAATGCCGCTTATTTGGCTGCGGAAATTTTGGGACTCAAGTATAATAGTATACGTAAATCTTACGAGAAATACAGGAGAAACCTGGCAAGGAGTTAAACCGTGATCGAACGCTATTCCCGACCGGCGATGAAACGGGTATGGTCAGACGAAAACAAGTTCAATAAGTGGCTAGAAATAGAAATCGCGGTCTGCGATTCCTGGGCAGAGCTAGGTGCAATCCCTCGCAATGCGATGCCTAAAATCAAGCTGGCCCGCTGCAATTTCAAGCGGATGGAGGAGATCCTCAAGGAAACTCACCACGATATGACCGCCTTCCTCGGTGCGGTAGCCGAGAGCGTCGGAGAGGAGTCCCGCTATATCCACCTCGGCCTGACATCTTCAGACATCATGGATACAGCTACCAGTTTACAGCTGGTGGAGGCGGCTGATATTTTAATAGACGATATCAAAGGCCTTATTGATACCCTCGCCCGCCGCGCGATAGAGTTTAAATACTCGACTATGATAGGGCGGACCCATGGCGTCCATGCCGAGCCGATCACCTTCGGCTTGAAACTGGCGATATGGGTGGATGAGATGCGCCGCAACCTGCGCCGTGTAGCCGAAGCCCGCCGGGTCATCTCTGTCGGCAAAATTTCGGGAGCGGTCGGCACCTATGCTACCGTGCCCCCGGAAGTGGAAGAGAAGGCCTGCGCCAAGTTGGGACTGCAGCCGGCGCCCATTTCCAACCAGATCCTGCAGCGGGACCGCCATGCCCAGTTTGTCACTACCCTCGCCATTGTTTCCAGTTCCCTGGATAAATTTGCCACCGAAATTCGCGCCCTGCAAAAAACTGAAATACATGAGGTTGAGGAGCCTTTCTCCGCCGGACAGACCGGTTCCTCGGCCATGCCGCATAAACGCAATCCCGAGCTTTGTGAACGGGTCAGCGGTCTGGCCAGGCTCATACGCGGCCATTCGGTGACCGCCCTGGAGAATGTCGCCCTCTGGCACGAAAGGGATATCAGCCACTCATCGAATGAACGACTGATTCTGCCGGATTCTTGTCTGGCACTGGATTATATTTTAAATATCTTTTCCTCGGTCATGAGCGGGCTTCAGGTCTTCCCCAAGAGGATGAAGAAGAACCTGGAATTGACCAGGGGTCTGGTCTTCTCTCAGAGGGTGATGCTGGCCCTGATCAATAAAGGTTTAAGCCGCCAGAAAGCCTATGAACTGGTGCAGCGAAACGCTATGAAAACCTGGACGGGAAACCGCAGTTTTCTGGTTTTGCTGAAGAACGATCCTGAAGTCAAGGCAGTAATCGATGCCACAGAGCTGGAGTCCCTTTTTGATTATCAATATTACCTGGGACATGTCAACGAGATTTTCAATCGCCTGGGCCTCAGCGACGCTCAGTGGAGAGACAAGTCCTCTATCACGCCAGCCAGCAATCTGGCACCCAGAACAATCCAATCGAATTAGGGTGAAAGGAAGAGCCAAAACTCTTTAGAAAGGGGTGTGTGCGGAAATGGATGCCTCGGTATTGGTCAAAACCGATCTACCTCTCCCACTCTTCGGCCGTGGTAAGGTCAGAGACACCTACGAATTAGGCGACCTGCTGCTTATTATCGCTACTGATCGGATCTCGGCCTTCGATGTGGTCCTTCCCTGCGGCATACCGGACAAGGGCCTGATCTTGAATAAAATGTCTATTTTCTGGTTTGAACAGACCAAGAGGCTCATGCCCAATCATTTGTATGAACCGCTGGAGGATGTGAAGCGGCTGGATGATTTCATCCCGGCCAAGAAACGCTTTAAATATCCGGACTGGCTCAGCGGACGCTCGATGCTGGTCAGGAAGATGGCCCGCATCAATATAGAATGCGTTGTTCGCGGTTATCTGGCGGGCTCCGCCTGGGAAGAATATAAGCGCTCGGGCGCTGTCTGCGGCTATCAGCTGCCCAGAGGTTTGCTGGAGAGTCAGGAGTTGCCGGAACCCCTGTTTACCCCCACTACCAAGGCCGAAAAGGGACACGATAAACCTTTGACTATGAACGAGATGCGGGAAGTGGTGGATGCTACTCTAGCCGAAGAGATGCGGACCGCCAGTCTGAATGTCTATAACTATGCGCGTGACTATGCCAAGTCAAGAGGCATCATCATCGCTGATACCAAGATGGAATTCGGACTGCACGGCAACCATCTCATTTTAATTGATGAGCTGCTGACCCCGGACTCGTCCCGTTTTTGGGACATGGAACTTTATCAGGTCGGACAATCACAACCCAGCTACGATAAACAGCCGGTACGCGATTGGCTGTCTGCCTCGGGCTGGAATAAAGAACCACCCCCTCCCATGCTGCCACCCGAGGTCATTCAATCGACCTGCGAGTTATACTGCAAGGCCTATGAACGGCTGACCGGAAAACCCTTGAAGTAGTTTTATGTCAACCTGAGAATAAACGCTATCATGGACTCTTTACAGGCCATCTTATGAGTATCAAGTTGCATCTTTATTCGAGTCTACAGCAATACACCGGGGGACGTGACATCATTGAAACTGAGGGAAAGACTGTAGGCGAGTGTCTTAATAACCTGGTGGGCCAATACCCGCAGATCAAGCCTTCACTGCTGGCTCAGAACGGTGAACTCGCCAGGGGCGTTTTCATTTCGATAAACCTGGAGAGCCCCTATTCTGAGAACCTCAACACGCCCCTGAAAAATAACACTGACCTGTACCTGATTCTTATTCTCTCCGGTGGATAACCGGTCCGCCTGCATTGCAGGATAAACCCGGCTTTGCTATGATGGTCAACTAAGATATCCCGGAATAAGTGAGGAGATCAAATGTATAAGGGCGGATATACCGGAAAAATATTAAGGATAGACTTAACAAACGCGGCCTCATCTGTAGAAAAGGTCTCTTTAGAATTAGCCCGGAAGTATCTGGGCGGGGTGGGATTTGCCTTTAAATACCTGTATGACGAATTGAGACCCGGCACTCCGCCCTTAAGCCAGGAGAATAAACTTATCCTGGCTCTGGGAACCATCGCCGCTGCCTTCAGCGGCGGCCATCTGCCGGATGAATTGAAAAGAGCGGGTTTTGATATGCTGATCGTGGAAGGGAAAGCAGCAAAACCTACTTATATAAGCATCGCGGATGGAGAGGTCCGCTTTCGCAGCGCGGTCAAGCTCAGCGGGATGCAGACCACGGATACCCAGCTTTTCATCAAGGATGAGCTCAAAGACCATAATTACCGGGTGGCCTGCATTGGACCGGCCGGGGAAAACCTGGTCCCGATGGCCTGCATCATCAACGAGAGGCGCGCCGCGGGCAGAAAGGGGCTGGGAGCGGTGATGGGCTCAAAAAACCTTAAGGCCATCGCTGTGCGCGGGACGGGAAAACCGGCGATTGTCGATCCGACCGCCTTCCAGGAAGCCCGGAAATCCATGCTCAAGGCCATGAAAGAAAGTCACATATTATATC
>JAGDMY010000093.1 GCA_017860765.1 Chloroflexota bacterium
CCTGGAAGCCACGGGAAAGATCGATTTCATCGACCTCACACTGGCAACTTTCTATAATCTCTATCTGGTAGGCGGCACCATGCATACCCCGCTGGGATATGGCATCCCTCTGGCAGCCGGCATCAAAGAAGTGGTCAAGCTGCCCGTCTTTGCCACCGGTAGAATCAACGATCCGGTCATGGCGGAAAGGGTTTTAGCGCAGGGTCAGGCCGATATGATCGGCATGGTCCGCGCTCAGATCTGCGACCCTGAAATGGCCAATAAGGCCAAGGAGGGGAGACTGGAGGAGATCCGTTTTTGCGTGGCGGATAACCAGGGATGCTATGGCCGCATGGGGGTCAATAAACTCTTAGGCTGTATGCAAAATCCGGCTGTCGGGTATGAAAAGGAGCAGGGCATTGGGCGCGTTAAGCCCTCGCCTTTAAAGAAAAAGGTTATCATTGTTGGCGGAGGGCCGGCCGGCATGCGGGCGGCGCAGGTTGCCGCCAGGCGAGGACATCAGGTCACCCTCTATGAGAAGAAAGATAGCCTGGGGGGACAGATCAATATCGCCGCACTGGGAGCAGGGAGGGGGGAATTGGCCTCGATCGTGCGTAATGAAGAAAATCAGCTTAAAAGGCTGCCGGTCACCGTTATCTTGAATACAGAGGTCAACGCAGAACTGGTACTCTCGCAAAAGCCGGATGTGGTGATTATCGCGACCGGTTCCGTGCCTAAAGAAAGTCCTGTACCGGGGGCCAAAGGTCCCCATATCTTTAATGTCTGGCAGGTACTCCTGGGCGCGGCCAACCTGGGAAATAATGTAGTCCTTGTAGATTATGACGGCCACCATCAGGCTACTTCGACAGCCGAGTTTATGGCAGACCGGGGAAAGAAAGTCCATATCCTTTCCTCTGCCCTGTTCGTCGGCGCTGAACTTGGACCGACCCAGGACTTATATTTAGCCCGCCAGCGGCTGCTGCAGAAGGGCGTTACCTTTACTCCCGACTTTGCCGTGATGGAGATCGACGGCCTGGATATCAAGGGATTTAACGTCTATTCAAATGAATGGAAAACTTTTTCCGGACATGACTCCATCGTCCTGGCGATGGGGAACCGGGCGGAGGATACCCTCTATTTTGCCTTGAAGGGCAAGGTCAAGGAGTTATATCGAATTGGGGATTGCGTCGCTCCCCGCAAGATCGACATGGCAATCCTGGAAGGCGATAGGGTAGGGCGGGCCATCTAAATTAAGCCTGGGTGCCGGATCGGGCAAGATGATCGATATAAGGAGAGCTTGTTAGAGTGTCCCGGACCAGAGAAATATGGGTCTTCCCGGAAATAAGCGGCCGGGGGGAAGAGGTCACCAGACTGAGCTATGGTCTGCTCAGCGAGGCGAATTACGTTGCCGATAAGGTAAACGGCAGCGTCACTGCGCTGGCTTTGAGCGACTCCGATGAGGGATTGCGCGAGGTCCTGGGAGGGTCTGGCATCTCCGCCGGCCTGATTTTCAAGCATCCACTTTTAAGATTCTTTTCGGCTGAGATAGCCGCTCCGCTGCTGGCGGAGAGGGTGCAGAAAGCCCGGCCCTGGCTTTTCCTGATGGGGAACACCACAGCCGGAAGAGAGCTGGCACCGCTGCTGGCAGCTCTGTTGGGAACAGGGGTGGTCACCAACTGCGTGAAGATGGACCTGTCCGGTCCCGATAAAGTCAAGTTTTATCGTCCGATCCTGGGGGGCCAGGCTTATCAGGAGGTCCTTTTTGAGAGTCCGGGAACGATGCTGGTTACCATGGACCCCGGTATATTAAATGTGGCCCCTGCCTCGCAGTCCGATGTGAATCTCACCGTGATTGAGCCGGAACTGGCAATCAAGGACCCCAGGGTCCAGCATCAGGCCTACTTGCCGGTCGATTTTAAAACTATAGACATAGCCGATGCGGAAATAATTGTTTCTGCCGGCGCCGGGGCAGCCGCGGACGACCTGCTGCCCATGGTCGAGGAGCTGGCCGGTCTGCTGGAGGGGTCTATCGGGACTACCCGGCCGGTAGTGGACGAAGGGAAAATAGCCCGTGATCGTATGATTGGCCAGACGGGCAAGATGGTGAGTCCCGGGCTTTATTTGGCATTGGGGATCTCCGGTGCAACCCACCACGTCGGGGGTATTCAGGAATCGCACACGGTGGTCGCTGTCAATCGCGACCCGCAGGCTCCAATTTTCCAGAATGCGGATGTGGGCGTGGTCGCGGACCTCAAGGCCGTCTTGCCCAAATTGATAGAAAAAATAAGACTGGCTAAAAAGGGCGATGGAAAAACATTTTGATGTTATCATAGTAGGGGCCGGTCCGGCAGGGAGCGTGGCCGCTCTTAAGCTGGCCCGGGCCGGTCTAAAGCCTGCCCTGTTGGAGCGAGGGCCCCATCCCGGATCGAAGAATATCTTTGGTGGGCTGCTGCACAATGCCCCGGTCTTAAACGAGATCTTTCCCGCTTTCTGGGAAAAAGCTCCGCTGGAGAGACATGTCTATAAAAAGACCCTCTCTTTTATGACGCCGGGGTCTTCGGTCAATATGACCTTTGAAACCGAGAACTTCGAAAAAACTCCCTACAACGGCTATACAGTAATGCGCCCAATTTTCGATCACTGGCTGGCTGAGGAAGCCGTCAAAGCCGGGGCCGTCCTGCTCTGCAATTGCACCGCGGATAATTTAATAAAAGAGGAAGGCCGGGTGGCCGGCGTGACAGTTAAGGGGCGGGAGGGGGAGTTGAGGGGCAATATCGTAATAGCCGCGGACGGGGTCCTCTCCTTTATGGCGGAAAAGGCCGGACTGCGCCAGGTGATAGCGCCGGGGCACATGGGCCTGGGCGTTAAGCTTTTGCTGGGAATGCCCCGGGAGGTTATCAACGAGAGGTTTGGTCTGGCTAAAGATGAGGGTGCGGACTACAGCCTGCTGGGTGTGACGGAAGGGTTGCGGGGAGGCGGCTTTATGTATACCAATAATGAGAGTATTTCGGTGGGGCTGGTGGTCCATCTCGACTCCTTGAAGGCTTCCGGCAAAACCCCATATGATATCTTGAACCGGGCCCTGCAACAGCCGCAGCTGAGGAAACTGGTCAAAGGAGGAGTCCCCCTGGAGTATTCGGCGCACCTGGTTCCGGAAGGCGGCGTGAAAGGTATTCCGCGGCTTTACACCGGCGGAATGCTGGTGATCGGCGACGCCGCCGGCCTGTGTTATACCAATGGCATCAATCTGGAGGGAATTAACCTGGCCATGACTTCAGGGGCGCTGGCGGCCGAGTGCGCCCTGGAGGCTATCCGGGCCAAGGACTTTAGCGCCCGTAGGCTCTCCGAATATAAAAGAAAATTGGAGAAAAGCTTCATCCTCAAAGATATGCTCACTTTTAAGCACGCGGTCGACATGATGCATATCGATCGTTTATTCGAGGATTATCCCGACCTGGCCTGCCGCGTGCTGGAGAGGATATATCGCGTCGATGGGGTCCCCCGGGATAAGATGCTGAAGCTGTTGCGAAAGGAAGCCAGGGGAAGAGTGAAAACCCGGGATTTGCTATCCGATGGCTTCAAAATAGGCAGGGCTTTACTATGATTAACATCGAAGAATTGACCCAGTACACCAGATTTGACCCCGATGAACAGTCTCATATCATTTTGAGCAAGGAAATCTGCCGCACCTGCGAACACCGGGCCTGTGTCCAGTCCTGTCCGGCTAATTGCTACACCTTCAACGAAGAGACCGGGCGGCTGGATGTGGTCTATGAGAACTGCCTGGAGTGCGGCACCTGTTATGTTATTTGTGAGAAAAAGGCGGTAGACTGGACCTACCCCCGGGGCGGGTACGGGGTCTTTTATCGGCTGAGTTGACGGAATTGGGAATGAAAATAGCAGTTTGTTTGAAAGAAGTAATCGATACCGGTCTTAACCTGGGCTACGGGCAGGTGAGCGAAGCTTTGCTGCGAAAAGGACAATCCTCCCGTCTAAATCCGAATGATGCCCAGGCTCTGGCTCAAGCAATAAAATTTAAAGAGGTCCACTCTCAAACTGAGATAACAGTAGTGTCGCTGGGTCCGGGCAGGGTCGAAACCTATCTGAGGGACGGGCTGGCCGCGGGGGCCGACCGGGCTATAAGGGTCTGGGAAGAAGGCCTGGCCGATTTATCGCCCTATCAGAAATCAAAAGTACTATCAGGGGCTTTAGCTTTGGCGGGTTCCGACCTGATACTGGTAGGAGCCAGAAGCCTGGACAACGCCAGCGGCCTGGTGGGGCCTCTTATGGCAGCCTGGCTGGACATGCCATGCATCTGTGAGACAGTAGCTTTCGCACTCGAAAAGGACCAGGGGATGACGGTTACCCGGAACTTTAGCAAGGGAATGCAGGAGAGGGTACTCTGCAGGCTGCCGGCAGTCCTCGCCGTAGCCGGCGGCCGGGAAAACTTGCCCTATGCTTCTCTGGAGAAGATCATGGAGGGCCAGGCGGCCCGGATCATCTGCTATTCGCTGGCAGATATAGGAGTCTCTCCCGGAGAGCTGAAAAATGATCCGACCCGGATAAGCGGGGTCTCCTTCCCCAGGCCCAGACCAAAGGCCGCCCCCTATGATGCCTCGCTGCCGGCCTTTTACCGTATCCTGGCTTTGCTTGAGGGCGGTATCTCCAGGAGGCGCGGTGAAATACTCAAGGGCGATATCGATGCGGTAGTCAATCAGCTCTTCGAATTGCTGATAAAAGAAGGAGTCATCAAAAGCTCGGCAAAATAATGAGCGGATTCGCTTTTAAGCTGGCGCCAAACACCTACCTCGAAAACAACCCTCAAGGCTTTTTCCTGGTCTCCAGATCACCTATCAGGACGCTCCGGGTAAACGAGTCCCTTTTCTCTGTACTTCAAATGCTCCAGGATCCCCGACCGACTGCCGAATTAGTTCAGCAATATCCCGGGACAAAAGAGGACCAGCTAATACCGGTCCTGCTATCTTTGACCTATAGAGGATATTGCCGTTTGGAAAAAACGGCCGATATTGAGACCTCTCCCCGGGTCTCGGTGATTATTCCCTTCCGCAATTCCTCCCGGGACCTGGTTCAGTGTCTGGAATCGTTGGCCGGACTGGACTATCCCCGGGATAGATTAGAGGTCCTGGCAGTGGAGGATGGTGCCTCTGAGGATTCACCGGACTTATCGGCCTTCGATGTAAAGATGATAAGACTGGACCAGGCCAGGGGACCGGGAGCCGCCAGAAACGCCGGAGCGGAAAAGTCCGCCGGAGATATACTGGCCTTTTTGGACGCCGACTGCATAGCAGATAAAAACTGGCTAAAAGAGACCGTACCGTTTTTAGGGATCGGAGGAATGGGGGCGGTGGGGGGGTTCGTGGAAGGCTATTACAAGAAAAGGTCTTTAGACCGCTATGAGGCGGTCTCCTCTTCTCTCAACCTGGGACCGCGAATCCTCTTTGAAGGTGATTCGGAATCCAATTTCTACGTGCCCACCTGTAACCTGCTGGTCAACCGCCAGGTTTTTCAGGAGACCGGCGGGTTTAAAGAAGGCTGGCGGGTAGGAGAAGACGTCGACTTCTGCTGGCGAATGAGAAGCCGGGGATGGACACTGCTCTATATACCGGCTGGAAAGGTGGCTCACAAGCACCGCAACCGCTTGCTGCCAATGCTGCGCCGCAGGGGCGCCTACGGGACCTCTGAGGCTGCCCTTTACCGGTCGCACAGGGAGAAGAGGAAGCGGTTTCTGATTCCGGTCTGGGCGGCCCTGTCTTTTATGGCTCTGGCGGTGGCCATTCTAATGCAAAATCCCTATCCCCTGGCCCTGCTGCCAATTTTTGCGGGAATCGACCTGTGGCGGAAATCGGGCGCACTCAAGCGGTTCGGGATAGTTTTCCCATTTAGCCGGATAATCGCCTCTACTCTCCGAACTCATTTTTCCTTTTATTATTTCACTTCCTTTCATCTGGTACGCTATTATTTGATATTGCTCCTGGGGCTGGGTTTTCTTTTCCATCCCCTTTTTTTCCTGTGTATTTTTATGCTCCTGCTAACCTCTGCGGTAGACTATGCCGTAAAAAAGCCCCGCCTGCTGTATCCAGTTT
>JAGDMY010000094.1 GCA_017860765.1 Chloroflexota bacterium
GGCCGCCAGTTCATTGAGGAGCACCGCAGTGAAATACGATTTTGACGCTGTCTGTGACAGGAAAAATACCAATTGCGCCAAGTGGGACCTGGTCGAGTCAATGTTCGGCAGCCAGGATGTGATTCCCATGTGGGTGGCCGATATGGACTTTCCTGTCGCCGGGCCCATTGTCGAAGCCCTGATTAAAAGGGCAGAGCATCCCTTTTATGGCTATACCCAACCAGGCCCCAGCGTAATCCAGTCCGTAGTGGAACGTTTGCAAAGCAAGTTCAACTGGCGCATTGAGCCGGATTGGATTGTCTTTACCCCCGGAGTGGTTCCCGCCCTGAACGTGGCAGTGCGGGCTCTGACTCACCCGGGGGACCAGATTATCCTTCAAGAGCCGGTCTATTATCCCTTCTTCCCGGCGGTTACTCATAGCGGCTGCCAGATAGTTAACAACGGTCTCAAGCTGGTCAACGACCATTATGAAATGGACTACGCCGACCTGGAATCCAAATTTCTTCCCGGCCCGGGAATGCACAAGACCTCACCCCGGGTCAAAGGGATGATTCTCTGCAACCCGCATAACCCGGTGGGGCGGGTCTGGAAAAGGGAGGAGCTGGTCCGCCTGGGAGAAATTGTCTTCCGCCATGGGGCAGTGGTCATTTCCGATGAAATTCACTGCGAAATCCTCTTCCAGGGCAGCCGCCACACCTCCTTTGCCACTATCTCGGAGGAATTCGCCCAGAAAAGCATCATCTGCATGTCGCCCAGCAAGACCTTTAGCCTGGCAGGACTGGCGGTTTCCTCTATCATTATACCCAACAAAAAATTGCGTGAAGATTTCTGTAATATGCGGAGCGATCTTTCCCTGGGTCCCAACCTATTCGGATATACTGCTCTGGAGGCAGCTTATCGTTATGGGGACGAATGGCTGGAACAGGTACTGATCTATCTCCAGGGGAACCTGGAATTCCTGCAGTCCTATTTCAGGGAACGAATCCCCGAAATCAGACCTTTCCCCCTGCAGGGGACTTATCTGGTCTGGCTGGACTGCCGCGGTCTGGGTATGGACAACCACTCCCTCAGGAAATTCTTTAGGGAGATGGTCAAGGTGGGGCTGGATGACGGATTTCTCTTCGGGAAGGCCGGCGGCGGCTTTGAGAGAATGAATATCGCCTGCCCTCGCTCGATACTGGAGGAAGCTTTAAAAAGAATTGAAAGGGCTGTCAGGGCACTTAGGGAAAGCAGCCCAGTTGACAGGAGCGGACTTTAATCTTCAGCCGGTTGCAGGCCTCTCCGACTTCTTTGGGGGCCACTTTAAGCTCTCTGGCTATCTTGAAAGCCACAGCGCAGGGCAGCTTGCCCTCGACCAGAGAATCCTGTATTTTTTTATCCAATTCGTTGCTCAAAGTTATCACCTCGTCATCAGTTCCAATGGTCTCTTGAGACTAATTTTAACATTTATACCCGGCCCCTGCTAATAAGAATAAGAGGTAGCTGCTCCATAATAAAGAAAGGCTTATAATAGGGTAGTGAAAGTCGCTCTACATATCTGCTGCGCAGTGTGCGCTGCCGGGGCGGCGGAAAGGCTCCAGAGAGAAGGACATCAGGTTTTTGGATTCTTCTTTAATCCGAATATCTATCCTGAATCCGAATACCGGCGCCGTTTGGCCAGCGCTCACAAAGTGGCCCGGGAGCTCGGGTTCCCGCTTACGGAAGGGGCCTATTGCCCGCAGGAATGGCATCAAGCGGTAGCCTCTCTGGAGAATGAGCCGGAGGGCGGTAAACGCTGTCCGGTCTGCTTCGCCATGCGGATGGAACGGAGTTACCGCTTCATGCTGGGCTCGGGGTGCGAGGCGTTCACCACAACTCTGACCATGGGATCCAATAAGCCCGGGGATTTGATCGCCCGCCTGGGCCGGGAGGTAGCGGGAGACAGGTTCCTCAACCGGGACTTCAAGAAAAAAGAGGGCTTCAAGCGCGCCGGTGAGCTGGCCCGTAAATGGGGCCTTTACCGTCAGGTCTACTGCGGGTGCCTCTATAGTCTCCGGGAGAGAGAAAGCCGCGAGAAATCTTAGCCGGCCTCCCATGGCCCGAATCTTAAGAGCAGAGCAAGCCGGAGCGGCTGGCCTACGAAAAAGGAGATTGAAAGCATGTCTTATCATGTCAGACTCCTGGTGAAGCTGGACAAGGTAATACCCTTCAGCGAAATCAAAATCCAGGGAAAATGGATTACACTGATTTCCGGGACGGAGACGCTCTGGGACAGGATCGAAATACGGGAGCCGCAGGAAAATTTGATCTGCATCCTGGACCGCCATTATATCGCCCCCGGCCGTCTCAACGAGACTGCCATTCCTGCCTTGAAGGAATCAATCCAGGGCAGCTACCCCCTCAACGCCCGGGAATGGATCAGGGACTATTTCTCCGAGATTAAGACCATCTACACTTTTCAGGTCTTCCCCGACAATATTACGGACAAAGGCTGGCAGGTCCTGGGCCGTATTCAAAGCCTTCTTCACGATTGGCTGGTGGGTATAATCCAGGCCGACAACGAGGGTTTTTATAATGAGAACGGGGACTATATCTTATGGCAAATGTATCCGGACGCCTCCGGCAGCATTCAGGCCGCTGTCCTGGATGAAAAGGGAAGATGGATTTCTTACCGCTTGAAGTTGAATAACGCTCAGGCTGTAGCCAGGTTTAAAGAGGGCCTACCTCCCGGGAGGGGGTTCCTGGGTAGACTGAGGCGGTAATAGGGAAGGGCTATCCTTTTCCCAGCTCTTTAATCAGCAGCGGCACCACTTTGAACAGGTCCGCGACGATGCCGTAGGTGGCGATCTCGAAAATGGGGGCGGAGGGGTCTGAATTGATGGCCACAATGGTATCCGCAGTCTGCATCCCGGCCAGGTGCTGCACCGCTCCCGAGATTCCGCAGGCGATGTATAGTTTAGGCGAAACAGTTTTGCCGGTCTGGCCTACCTGGTGCGAATAGGGAATCCAGCCTTCGTCCACGGGCGGACGGGAAGACCCGACTGCGGCGCCCAGGGCCTTCGCCAGCTCTTCAATCAGCTCGAAATTCTCGGGTTTACCCAGCCCCCGGCCCCCGGAGACGATGATATCCGCCTCGTCCAGTTTGATCTTCTCCGTGAAGTCTTCGATGAAGCTCAGCAGTTTGGTGCGTGAGGTCAGGCTCTGCCCGGCCAAGTCCAGCCGGATAATTTGCCCTTTCCGGCCGGGGTCCATCTGTCCCTTTTTAAATACCCGCGGGCGGACGGTGGACATCTGCGGACGGCTGGAGGGACAAATAATGGTGGCCATAATATTCCCGCCGAAGGTGGGGCGGGTCTGAATCAGCTGCCGCTTTTCGATATCGATTTCCAGGCCGGTACAGTCCGCGGTCAGGCCGCATTTGACGGCTGCGGCAACCCGCGGGATAAAAGACCTGCCCAGGGGTGTGGCCCCGGCCAGCACGATCTCCGGCCGATATTGCTGGACCAGGCTGGCCAGCTGGCGGGTCAGCAGGTCCTCTGGATTAGCGGCCAGCTCCGGAGCCTCAGCCAGGTAGACTTTATCTGCACCGGCGGCGATCAGCTGCTCGACTGCTTGAACGGAGTAGCCGTAGCAAATGGCAGACAACTCCGTCTGGAGGCTGTCCGCCAGTTCGCGCCCTTTAGCCAGGAGCTCAAAGGCCACGCTTTTCAGGCGGCCTTCCCTTTGCTCTGCGAAGACCCATACCCCCCGGTATTCTCCGTCCGCTGCCTGAGCCCGGGCTTCTTCAATAAGGATCGCTTCAGCAGGACATTCCTTGCGGCAGGCCCCGCACAGATTACAGGCTTCCCCAACCATGATTTTATCGTCTTTAATTTCCAGCGCCCCGAAGGGACAGGCGCTGACACAGACTGCACAGCGGGTACATTTTTCCGCATCAATCTTAATTCCCAATTCCAACCACCCCTGTTATATCGTCTTTCCCGCGCATCTCTATCTAAATCAATCGGTTTTCCTTAAGTTTGCCGATCAGGCAGGCGGCCTGGACTTCGGGCTCGCCCGCCAATATCTGTGCTTTGTTTTCGCGCCTGGGGAAGAAGATGTCGATGACTTTAGTGAAAGAGCCATTCAGTCCCACCTTTTGGGGGTCCAGACCTACATCCTGAGCAGTCCAGGTGGGGATCCGGGCGCTCTTCGCTCTGGCTAGGCCGCGCAGTGAGGGGAGGCGGGGCACATTGATCTCCTTGGTGACGGTGATGGCCAGCGGCAGCGGGGATTGAATAACCTCGTGGCCTTCTTCAATGAGGCGTCTGACCCGGATTTCGCCGTGGAGTATCTCCTCCACCCCTCCCACATAAGAAACGAAAGGTATGCCCAGCATTTCGGCCAGCTCGGGACCTACCTGCGCGGTATCGCCATCTGTAGACTGGCGGCCGCAGATAATAATTTCGCAGGGGCCCAGTTTATGGATCGCGCCCGCCAGGGTATAAGCGGTGGCCCAGGTGTCCGCACCGGCAAAAGCTGCATCGCTCAGAAGGATCGCATCATCAGCTCCCAGAGAAATCGCTTCACGCAGCATGTCCATGGCCTGGGGAGGCCCCATGCTAAGTGCAGTCACCTTGCCGCCATGCTTCTCCTTGAGACGTACCCCTTCCTCCAGGGCGTAGGTATCGAAGGGGTTGATGACATTTTTGATCCCCTGGCGGATGAGGGTGTGGGTTTGGGAGTTGATCTTGACCTCGGTGGTCCCCGGGACCTGTTTCAAGCAGACTATAATATTCATCAAGCCCGGGCCTTTCTCTTGCGAAGCTCCGCAGCGATGGCATTTCTGAGGACCTGGTTGGAGCCCTCGTAAATCTGGGTAATCTTGGCGTCCCGCATCATCTTTTCCACCGGGTAATCCCGCATATACCCGGAGCCCCCGCAAAGCTGCACGGCATCTGTGGCCACCCGCATAGCTACATCCGAGGCAAAGACCTTGGCCATAGCCGAGCTTTCAGTATAGTCTCTGGAGCCGCTATCGATATTTCTGGCCGCGGCATAGATCAGGGCGCGGGCTGCCTCCACCTGAATAGCCATATCTGCCAGCATGTTTTGTACCACGGGCTGCAAAATTAGAGGCTGGCCGAACTGGACACGCTGGCGGGCATAATCATATGCCGCCTCCAGGGCCCCCTGGGCGATCCCCAGCGCCTGGGCGGCGACGCCCGGCCGCGATTTGTCCAGAAGTCTCATCGTCAGGATAAAGCCCATACCCGGCTTCCCGATCATATTTTCTTCCGGGACCAGACAGTTCTGGAAGACCAGCTCCCGGGTAGCTGAAGCGCGAATACCCATCTTTTTTTCCTTTTTACCGAAGGTGAATCCCGGGGTACCCTTCTCCACTACAAAGGCGCTGGCGCCGCGCGGGCCTCTGGCCTTGTCCGTGAGGGCGATAACAGTATATATCTCAGCCTCGCCGCCGTTGGTAATGAACTGCTTGGTGCCGTTGATCAAATACCCGCCCTGGGCTTTTTCCGCCGTAGTCCTTATAGCGCTGGCATCGCTGCCGGCCGCAGGTTCGGTCAGGGCAAAGGCCGCCAGGCGCTTGCCTGCGGCGATATCCGGCAGAAATTTCTGCTTCTGGGAGTCGCTGCCGAAGTCTATCAAAGTGTAGCTCCCCAAAGCGCTGGCGGCAAAGCTGATAGCCACCCCGCTGCAGACCCGGCTCATCTCCTCCATCACCAGACATAGCTCCAGGCTGCCCCCTCCCAACCCCTCGTACTCGGCCGGAACGAAGATGCGGAATAAGTCCGCAGCAGCCATGTCTTTGATGATCTGCCAGGGGAACTCTTCGCTTTCATCGAGCTGTGCACGTACGGGCAGGACCCTTTCCTCGGCAATCCTGCGGGCCAGGTCCTTAATCGTCTTCTGCTCATCGGATAAAAAGTACTCCAAGGGAGATTCTCCTTCTGATCTGCAATTCCCATCAGTCTATTATAAAAGGCCCTTCCCAGTCAAACCGGCCAGGAATTTTACACCCTTCGCTGTGAACCGCTATAATAGCATTGCCCAATATGTCCACGGTCATGCGAGGAGCAGTCCTA
>JAGDMY010000095.1 GCA_017860765.1 Chloroflexota bacterium
ACAACCATAGCGCCGCCAACTTCTACTCCGTCTCCCGTGGCACCGGAAGGGCTGCCTTCACAACCTCCTGAAATAAAAGAGTTCATGCAATCCGGAAAGAGCGTCTCCGCAACATATCCCCTGGAATTCACAGCAGCCAAAGATGCTGTGAACCAAACTTTCCTGAAATTATTTGGTGAGAGCTATTATCAAAGCCACCAGAGTCTGGTGGACTATTACCAACCCCATGACATCTATAAATTGGAGCAGGCCCTGGCCAGTCTGGTAAATTTGACCGATTGGACGTATAAGGAGGATTATTTCGATTGCTCCGAGATGACTGCACTTACTGAATATGCCCTGGAAGCAGCAGGATTCGATACCCTTATCGTAACGTCGCTGGACCCAAGCGGTACGGGCGACCCGGATGTTACCACCGGACATGCCTGGTGTGTGGTGGTTATGAAGACGCCTTCGGGAACCCAACTAATCCCAGTTGAGGCGACTGCACCAGGATATCCGCAGATTCCTCAGAGGGGAAAGAAAACAGCCTACCGGGCTAAAGGCAAAACGGGCTACCAGGCTTATGATGAGTATATTACCAGGGGCTGGGTCCTGGTCAATATATACGAATCCTTCAGATATCTTCCAGAGGAATTTGACTGGTGGAACTCTGCGCAAATCAATCGCAGTTGGTTTAAACGCGATACCTTAAATTGAAAAAAGGAAAACCCCTTGTCGAAGGCGCCTTCCTTTTTTCATTGGGATGATTTCTTAACTAAGTATAAAGACACCAGGCCCCGGTATTGTCCCTAGCTTCCAAATCTTTAATGCCAAAAAGGACCTCCTTTAATGGCGATGCCCTGCAAATTATGCGTCTATTTATCTGCCCCGACAACCCAGGCGTTAAACCGTAGCCCGGAAGCCGGGTCATATTCTCTCGCAAACGCGCGGGGATATTGTGTCCGCCATTCTTCTATCTGAGCCATAGTAACTCTTTCAACTTGCACCAGGTAGCTGCTGGTAGCCATTCCGCTAGCATTTTTAGAGGTTATTCCAATTGGGGAGATGAGATTGATGGCACCGCCTCTATCAAGTTTTCCCGGAATAATAAAGTCCACCCTGGCACCGTGATCAATGTAGGCGACACCTGGCATCAATCTCTCGGTGACATAGGCGCCTGCCAGGACTATGCCCCTCTCGTTATAGATTTTTACGATATCTCCGCTTTTGATACCTCTCTCAGCAGCAGTTTCGGGGTTAAGCCACAGGGGCTCATACATATAACCATCCGGGCCTTTCACCTTGCCGGTCGGGGTTTCTCTGGTCCAGGATATATCATCACACTGGGCATGCATTCTCCATCTCCCGTGGTTGGACATCAAAAGCAGCGGATATTTCTTCGCTCTTTCGCTGGAAAGCCGCTCATCGTGTGTGGGCCCTTTTTCAATCCATTTGGGTGACGGCGGCCGCTCTAAATCGTCAGGAAAATGTTCGGCTAATCTCTCGGAATAGAACTCCAGCTTGCCGGATGGCGTTCCCAGCGGATTCTTTTCTGGCTCCGTGTAAAAATTTCTCAAGCCGGGCGGGTCTTTTTCCCAGTCGGGATCAGTCGGATAGACGTAGTATTGTTTATCTTGGAACTCTTGCCAACTCATCACCTGTGACAATCCCAGACCATCAAAAACATACTTGATGAGGTCCTCCACAGTGCGGCCTTCGGTAATTTCCTTCTCCTTGCCAAGCTTCTTGGCCACCTCCAGGACGATCTCATAGTCACTTTTGGACTCGCCGATAGGTTTAATGGCCTGCCTTTGCAGCAATACGTTTTCCATCTGTACACCCTGCATTGTGTTGGTCTGGATATCGTCAACCTCAAAATGTGTATTGGCGGGAAGGACTATATCAGCGGATAGACAATCGTTTTCGAGCCAGGGGTGCTGGACCACGATGCATTCTATCTTGGGGCTTCTCAGTTCTTCTACCACCTTGTTTCCATAGTTCCAGCAGGTAGGACGGCAGGGGGTATCGGACCAGATCATATGTATTTCGGAGCCACCCTCTTCCCTGGGTGCGGGGAAGGTATATCGGTTAAACTGGTCTTCCACCTGCTCCACAGCTCCACTCTTACCATACCAGGAGAACGGTGGATTAAGCAGAGCATCATGCATCAGGACCTTGGGGAAATGCTGTTTCTGGTAGGCCACAGCATGGGCAGTTAATATCCGCAATATCGGATCAGTAAATTTTGCCTCGGTGGCCATGGCCTTCCTGCTTAATGGAGCGTTTGCTGGCTTCCAGGCCCGGGGCATGATCGGTCCGACCCAATACGGATTGCATTGATGGACCCCCGGTCCTCCCAGCCCCTGCATTCCCAACAATATTACTTCCAGCCTGGCGGGTTCATGTGAATATGGCCCCCTGATATAGGAGCCTCCATAACCATGGACAATAGAGGTTATTTTTGAGGCAAACTCCCTGGCTAAAGCCTTGATGGTCCACTCCGGTACACCGCATTTAGACGAGGCCCATGCCGGCGTCTTGGGTATGCCATCTTCCTGGCCCATGACATAGGCTTTGACCTTTTCGAAGCCAACGGTGTGTGTAGCTACATAGTCTTTCTGATAAGTATCCTCTTTTATCCAGGTGTAAATTATTGCCAGCTGCAGAGCGGCATCTGTGTTGGGAAGAATGGGTATCCACTTATCGGCATGGACAGCCGCGCTATAGTTTAGCTCGGGGCAGATATAGACCTGTTTAATGCCGATATCCCGCCAGAAATAGCACAGGCGGCTGGGGAACTGCCCGCAAAATCCCCAGGCTGAAGTTTCCGGATCGAAACCCCAGCATAGAAGCAGTTCGGCATAGTCAATAATATCTTTGATAACATTGTCTGTAGGAGCCATCATGCCCTGAAATCCGGTTCCCCAGACATGCATGGCACCCCAGTACCATCCCTCCCAGCTATCTGCATTTCTAATTTGCTGCGTATAGCCCCCCATCTTACTCAAAAGAATCGAGGAAGGCCCATGAGAAGCGTTTATCAGTTTGGATTCCCCATGCCCTTCAGATTGTGTCAGGATCGCAAATGGCCCGTACTTTTCCTGTATTCTCCTTATCTCGCTGGCAATAATATCCGTAGCTTCATCCCAGGAGATTCTTTGATATTTGCTTATGCCCCGGTTTTGGGGGTTTCTCTCACCTTCAGGGTCCCAATCGACCCGTTTTAAGGGATATTTAACCCTGTTTGGAGAATAAGTCCGTTTTTTATACGCCAGCAGAAAAGGAGGGGGTAGCGATTTCATCAGGGGTTCAAGAGTTATGCCGTTCTTCTCAAATTTCCAGGGGTTCATCTCCTCCCTGGTGTATTTCCAATCATAGCGCAGCGGCCTAACCCTGATTATCCTCCCATTTTTAACATCGACCATTCCCTCGGCGCCGCCACCCATTATACCCATGAGGCTAAGTGTCCTTACAAAGGTAGTCTCTGCAGCTTCTTTAATATCCTCGTTTTTTCTATTCAGCATAATGATTCTCCTCTTTTACATCTGCCAATTTTCGGGGCATACCACGCTGGTCCGCTGGACCATTCTTTGAGAGCAAATCATCGTTTAGGTTTTCACGGCCATAGTTGATTCGTAAATAGATGCATATGCCCGAACATAATCGGTCTGTCCAATTCAGGCGATCTCAGCTTAGAATTGAAAATCGGTTGGGATGCTTGTTTGGGAGTGTCACTATCGACTTGATAAACGACCTTAATTAAAGCAGATCGGGAAATGCAAGTCAATATATATATTTAATTTAATTTTCATTACCAAATTTTCATTACCATCTTGTTGATAAATGCTATTAGGTCTATAATAAGTCTAATTTGTGCGAAGTTTAAATCGACTCCAACTGGTATAATATTTGAAGATTCTCCTTAAAAAGGCTGCTTGATATTTCAAATGGTCAAGTTGCATTGACAGGGAGCTTACAAACAAAAAAAGTAGAGGTGAAAGGCAATGGCAATCAAGGAAGAGTTAACAGGAATTGTGGGCAGTGAGTATATTATTGACAATGCCGAAAAACTGGAAAGCTATGCCAGAGATAACAGTTTAAGCCCGCCGGGAATGCCCAGCTATGTAGCCAGGCCGGAGAGTGCCGAACAGATACAAAAAATCATCAAATTGGCCAATGCAAAAAAATTACCGATCGTGCCGTGCAGTTCAGGGATCCATTTCCACGGAGATACTATCCCTTTACAGGGTGGAATCGTCCTGGATTTGAGCGGAATGAAAAGGATATTAGCCATTGATGAACGCAACAGAATGGCCAGGATCGAGGCTGGAGTAACCTGGGAGCAATTGCAGCCCGAGTTGGAGAAGCATAATCTGATGGCCCTGGCCCCGCTGCTGCCGCACCACATGAAGTCAGCACTGACAAGCCATTTGGAGCGGGAGCCTGCGCTGATTCCCAAATTTGAGTATACCGATACCCTGATGACCGTGGAGGTGGTTTTACCAGACGGGGAATTGTTTAAAACAGGTTCGGCCTGTGTTCCCGGTTTCCCGGACAAGAGTTTTTCAAATGGTGTTAATCCTTCGGGACCGGGCAACATCATGTGGACCCGGCTGTTGCAGGGCGCTCAGGGGACTCTGGGGGTAGTCACCTGGGGCCAGTTCAAGGTAGAGTACAGACCGAAGGTGAATAAAACCTTTTTAATTCCTTTTAGCAACCTCGAAGAGGCTGTTAAAATGGTATACAAAATTCAGAGGCGCATGATAGGAGAAGAGTGCCTGATATTGAACAACATCAACCTGGCATCTATTCTCGCCAGGCAATGGCCTGAGGACTTCAACATTTTGAGAGCCGCATTGCCAGCCTGGACTTTAGTTCTCGTGCTGGGCGGCGGCGTAAGGTTCTCTGAAGAGAAGATAGAATATGAGGAAGATGCTCTGAGATCGGTAGCTGCCGAGCTTTCCATCACGGACTTGCCTACTTCGGTCCCCGGGGTCCCGGGAGTGGAAAAGGGGATAGCCGATGTGCTGCGCAGTGCCTGGCCCGGGGAGAGGACCTACTGGAGATCAGCCTACAAGGGTTCCTGTCAGGATCTGTTTTTTCTTACGCTCCTCAATAAAGCGCACATATTCATTGAGACTATCAATGAAATAGCTGCTAAATTCAATTATCCTTCGCGAGACTTAGGTTTCTATGTTCAGCCGCTGGTATACGGCGGGGCCTGCCATTTTGAATGCGACTTCTATTACAACCCTGCTAATCCGGCCGAGGTGAGCCAGATTAAGAATCTGTATGCGGAAGCCGCTGAAGCAGCGCTTAACGGGGGTGGATTTTTTTCACGGCCTTACGGAGCAGTGGCCGACATGGTCTACGATCGGTCGGCCAGCTATACTGCAGAATTGAAGAAGGTCAAGAAGGTGATGGACCCCAATAATATAATGTCTCCCGGCAGGTTGGGCCTTTAAAATCAAACGTTCGGAGGAGGGAAAATGATATCGCTTGAAGAGTACAAACGCCAGGCCAAAATGTGTATGAGGTGCACTTTCTGTAAATTTATTGACCTTAACTGGGTCACAAGTTTACGGTTTTCACGGCAATGCCCCATAGATACCAGATATGCTTTTAATCTTTATTCTCCCCACGGCCTGCTTCATTCTGCCCTGGCAGAACTCAATGGGGACCTGGAATTCAGCCCCAAGCTCATAGACGCCCTGTTTAAATGTACTGGCTGCGGCGCCTGTGACGCCAGGTGCAAACGGAACCTGGATATCGAGGTGCTCCAGGTCATCGAAAACCTGAAGGCCAGGTGCGTCGAAAAGGGCAAAGGCCCGCTGCCCGCACACAAGGTTATGGCAGACAATATCCGAAAAACCGGGAATGAATACGGCAAGCCTCCTGAAGACCGCTTCCATTGGATAACCGAAGAAATAAGGCCGGCACCAAAGGCTGATTTGGTTTATTTCGTCGGTTGTAACTCGGCTTATCAGCAGCCGGAGTTGGCCAGGGCTACGGCCAGGCTTCTCAGCCTGACAGGGACCAGGTTCATGGTCCTGGCTGATGAATGGTG
>JAGDMY010000096.1 GCA_017860765.1 Chloroflexota bacterium
ATCAGGATGTCCGCGATTTTAGCAGGGAAAATACCATAGCCGATGCGCAGCCCTGCCAGCCCGGCCCATTTGCTGAAGGTCCGCAGGACCATTAAATTAGGCAATTTGGGGACCAGGTCCACCACCGTCTGTCCGGCAAATTCGTAATAAGCTTCATCGATCACCAGAGGGAGGCCAATCGCAGCCAGCTCCTGGAGGTCCTGGCGGGGTACCAGGGTACCGGTGGGATTATTCGGATTGGTGATGAAGATCAGTCGGGTACGGCGGGTGACGGCAGCTTTGACGGCGGACACATTGACTTCGAAGTCCTTCAGCCTCACGACTTCCACCACCTTGCCGCAGCAAACCTGGGTGCAGAAACGGTACATATCGAAAGTAGGCACGGTGGTAATGACCTCATCGTCCGGCGCTACCAGCATTCGCAACACCAGATCAATCAGCTCATCGCTACCGCTTCCCGCCAGGATGTATTCGGGTCCCAGGCCAACATATTCGGACAGCTGTTCCCGCAGTTCGGTCTGAGCAGAGTCAGGATAAATATTAAGATAGGGATAACTTGCCAAAGCCTGTCTCACCCGGGGTGAACAGCCATACGGGTTCTCATTGGCATCCAGCTTTATTATCTCAGTCTCCGGAATGCCGAGCTTACGCGCGATCACATCCGGCGATTTACAGGCAGAATAGGTGCCGAAGCGACTCATGTCGATGCGGACGAATTTCTCGATGTCCATAACCCGGTCCCTGCAAACGAATAATCGAATAATGGAATTCTAACATGTATCAGAAGATAAGGACAAGAGTAATATTAAGCCATGGCCTGAACAATATGCTAGAATAGGGAAAAGAATTCCGCCTCAGAGGCAGTGATGGGCAATTTGGGTTCTACCAGGTGCGGCAATAAAGAATTCAGGTGGGGAGAGCGCACCTTTGTGATGGGCATCGTCAATCTGTCACCGGACTCCTTTTCCGGAGATGGACTGAACAGCTCTGCGGCGGCCATTGATCAGGCGCAACGCATGGCCAGTGAAGGCGCGGACATCCTGGATATCGGCGGTGAGTCCACCCGCCCCGGCGCCTCAGCCGTATCGCTCGACGAAGAGCTCAAGCGGACCATTCCGGTTATCGAACAAATAGCTGCAAGGTTGACGATACCCATCAGCATCGACAGCTATAAATATGAAGTCGTCCGCCAGGCACTGGAGGCTGGCGCCGCCCTGGTGAACGATCAGTGGGGTCTTAAAAAGGAACCCCGGCTGGCCGAACTGGCGGCAGAGAGAAAAGTGCCGCTTATTTTGATGAGCAACCAGCGTGATAAGGGCGGCTTTGACGCCGGGATCAAGCGGGACACCGCCTATTACGACAACATCATGGTGGAACTGGTGGCCTCGCTGCGTCAAAGTATTGAAAGGGCATCCCGGGCTGGAGTACCGGGGGAAAACATCATTATCGATCCCGGGCTGGGTTTTGGCAAGACCTGGAAATATGACCTGTGGATAATCCGCCGGCTGGAGGAACTAAAGGTACTGGGGAAACCCATTCTGCTGGGACCTTCTCGCAAGTCCTTCATTAAAATGATACTTGACCTGCCGCCCGATGATCGTTTAGAAGGCACTGCGGCGGCGGTGGCTATCGGCATCGCCAGGGGAGCGGATATGGTCAGGGTGCACGATGTCAGGCAGATGGTCCGGGTCTGTAAAGTTAGCGATGCCATTATCCGGGGCGGCGCCTGATAAAAAAAAGGAGGCAGTCTGTGTCAGATATGAGAGTCAGCCAGCTAGCAAAGTTGCTGGTCAATTATGCCGTAGGGGTGAAGCCGGGGGATAAAGTGGCAATACAGGGAGAATCGCTGGCCGAACCTCTGTTAAAAGAAATCTATACCCTGGCCTTACAGGCGGGTGGCCATCCCTATCTTCTGTTCTCGCCCACCGGCCTGGATGAACTGTTTTATCGCTATGCCGGGGAAGATCAATTGAAATTTATTCCGCCGCCAACCAGGCTGATTATGGAAACTTATGATGTGCGGATCTCCCTCGGCGGCGAAGGCAATACCAAAGAGCTCAACGGCATCGATCCGGCTAAACTGGTCATGTTCCAGAGAGCGCGGAAGGAGATTATGACAACCTATCTGAAACGTGCGGCCAGGGGTGAGTTGCGCTGGTGCTATGCCTTATTTCCCACGAATGCTTATGCCCAGGACGCTGAGATGGGTTTGGCCGAGTATGAGGACTTTGTGTATGGGGCTTGTTTGGGCGATCTCAACGATCCCATCGGATACTGGAAGAAGTTCTCGGCCTGGCAGCAACAAGTTGTGGACTATTTGAAGGGGAAAAAGCTTATTCATATCACGGCGCCGGAGACCGATTTGCAGCTTAGTGTGGAGGGGCGGAGCTTTATCAATAGCAACGGCCACGAGAATATGCCGGACGGAGAAGTCTTCACCGGGCCGCTAGAGGACAGCCTCGAAGGTCAGGTCTATTTCTCTTATCCCACAATTTATAATGGCCGCGAGGTAAATGGGGTACGACTATGGTTCGAGAAGGGCCAGGTCGTCAAAGCAAGCGCCGATAAAAATGAGGACTTCCTCCTAAAGACCCTGGATACAGACAGCGGGTCTCGTCGGGTCGGCGAATTTTCCTTCGGGACCAATAAGGGAATCACCCGCTTCACACGTCAAATTTTATTCGATGAGAAGATTAATGGCAGCTTTCATCTGGCGCTGGGGGCCAGCTACCCGGAGACCGGAGGGAAAAATGAATCGGCCATCCACTGGGATATGATCTGCGATATGCGCAGCGGGGGCCAGGTGACGGTGGACGGTCAGCTGATCTATAAGGACGGCAAGTTCGTCATTCCATTTCAGGAGATGAAGCCATGAAAGCGACTGAAGGCAAACTGGGCAGGGTCTTTGTCCTCCGCCTGGCAGATGGAGACAGGATACCTGCATGCATCGAAAGCTTCGCTGAGAAGGAGGGGATCCTCTCAGGGCAGGTGGTGCTGGTAGGCGGCATCGCCGGCGGCCAGGTCGTGGTCGGGCCGCGCTATACCGATCGGATGCCGCCGGACCCGCTGCTCCTTCCGGTGGATGGAGCTCATGAAGTGCTGGGGGTGGGCCTGCTGGCACCGGGAGAGGACGGCAGGCCTGTCCTGCACATTCATGCCGCTCTCGGACGTGCAGGCCAAACGCTGACGGGGTGTCTGCGCCCGGGAGTTGATACCTGGCTGGTGGGCGAGGTAGTCATCTACGAAATTACCGGCGTACAGGTGGTGCGTTTGCCTGACAAGCGCAGCGGTTTCGCCTTGCTGGAAGCTCGATCCGGTCGTGGCGCGAAGAAGAAGGACTATCCGCATTGAGGAGTGTATCCGGCAATTTTGATAAAAAGCAAAATGATGATATGATATGGTGGTAAAAATAAATTGTGGACCAGGCGGGGGAATTAGGTGAACGACTCAACCAGGGCGTTGATCATCTTCATTTTAGCGATCATTGTATTGCTGGCGCTGGCTTTCCTGGCGTCCAATTTTATGGCCAGGCGGGCGATTAAATCCGTTATTAAGATGTTCCGCAACGGTCAGGCGCTGTCTGCCGAAACGGCCAAAACCACCGATGAACTGGGTCTAAAGCCCCGACGGTTGTTGCAATTCAAAGCCTTGCGGGACTATAAACCCGCTGCCCTGCAATTTCTTATGAGACACAACATTATACAGGCCACCGAAGATGGACGCTTCTTCCTCTCTGAAGAGACCCTTTCTCAAACCAATATCGAGCAGAGGGTAGGTAGGCCCAGGACTTAAAGCAGCCGGTTACTCTATGCCGGGGTGTTTTTAAGATCAAGTCTTATCTGAGGGCCTCACCACAAAAATGGGCACCTGGGAAGAAAAAAGGATCCTTTCAGTAACGCTGCCAAAAGTAAAGCGGCTGATTCCGGAACGTCCGTGGGTGGCCATGATGATAATCTGAGGAGGATTTTGGGCGATATATTTTATAAGCTCTTCGGCGGGATTGCCTCTCAGCGTCACCGCCCGGCTGTCCAGACCAACCTCACTCAGCCTTCTGACTACACCCGCCAGGTATTCATTGCAGCTGGCTTTATTCCGCGCCTGCTCCAGTTCTACATAGTCTTCCCATTTTTCCGGTAATTGGCCATATTCCTTAAGGGGGACCAGTCCATATTCGGACTCAGTTAGTAAAGAAGGTTCGCAGACCCGGACCAAAATGCGTTCCGTTGCAGCGCCCCTCTGCTTGGAGAGCATTTCTACATGCGGGAGAACTGACTCGGCCTGAATTGAGCCATCCAGGGGTATCAGCATGATCCGTCGCGGCCGCTTGTCAAATATGACATCTTGAGGAATTCCAGCAGGGACCAGCCAGACGGGCCTGTGCGAAGCGCGGAGTACTTTATCGGCCACGCTGCCCAAACCCCATTGTCTCCTTCCGGAACGGCCATGAGTTGCCATCAAAATGATATCGATGGAATTCCCTTCGGCATAGTGCAGGATTTCATCAGCCGGATAGCCCACCACCACCTTTCCCCTGGCTTCAATAGCTTTGCCGGTGCCTGGTTCCCCGGCTTTCTGGCGGATTTCTTCAGACTCACTCCTGAGTTTCTCTGCCATGTGCTCAACATAAGCCTGGCGCATCGGCAGCAGTTCAGACTCCTCAGGACTGCAGACGTGCAGCAGGTCCAGATTCAAACTCAAACGCCCGGCAAGTTCTCTGGCATAGGTTAAGACTATTTCGGCTAGCTTTGAGCCATCCAGTAAGACCAGCATCCGATTGTACATGCCGACACCCTCCTTCTTCAGGCCTTAATTAAGTACTGACAGCAGTATACTCTTTATTAAATGTAGGCTATCCGGCGACGGGTATAAATATAAAAGTTGCTTCAGTCTCCGAGGGAATTTTTTGCCCCACCGGATGAGCGCTGGTTTTAGCCCCGGTCAGATGTTTTTCCCCCGTGACCTACAATTCTATATAAGCCTTGGGGGCAAAATTGACTTCATGGGTCCAGACTACGGCTTTTCCGTTCTTGAGACGGTACATAGCCACTACGCCCCAGCCCTTTTCATCGACGATCGGCTTCATGAACTTGCGCTCGGCTACCACCTCCTGCTTCAAGGCCATATCGTCTACCAGTTCCAGTTTACCGCTAACCCTGATCTGGACCCCTTTGAAGTTGGCAAAACAGAGCTCGGCTTCCGGATTCTTTTCGATCTGCTTATAAATGTCCTTCAAGATCCAGGTCTGGAGAAAGATTCCATTTTCGTCGGCCTTGTGAATCGTGAAGAACCTCACGTGCGGCTTATGCCCTTCTACCGTAGCCACAGCGCAATCTTTGCAGGTATTGATGAACTTCAGAATCTCAGCTTTAGTCATGATGGTCTCCTTATTTATTTCGTTGAATTTACTATATAAGAGAGAAGTTGGTTTTTCAAGAGTCGAAACCGGCCTTATGCCCGGACAGGCCAGTTTTAATTTTTTGTCGTATAGAGATATCGTATATGTATAAAATTTATACGTCTAATACTTGACAGGCCGAATTTAATATCATATCATGGATATTAATTAAGTATTTACGCCTACTTTTATGATAAATGGAGCAAGCATTAATGCTCGCTCTTATTGGACGGGATACGGCAGATACCAGAAGGGCTTAAAACAAATAACTGATGAGCAGTCCCCTATCTCATATGACGGCTTGCCGTGTTGGCACCGGAGTGCCATTTCAGAAAGGACATTTTTTCCCATTTAATCTTAAAAGCGAACCATGGTATATGTCTGAATGGCCAGTTGTTCAAGCAGTTAAACTGAGTTTTTTAATTTATACATTAGGTACAATAGGGTGATCAGGAGGTAAGACTTATGGCACACGGTCCGGCAACAGAATGGAAAAAGGAAAAATCAGAAGGTTTTAAGACCAGGCTGGGGCTCATCATGTTTGCCATCTACGTTCCCATCTATCTCGGATTTGTTTTCTACTGCGTTTTCGATCCGCAGGGAGTCGGGCATTCAGGCTCTGGTCTACAACGCGATCTGTTCTCGAAGGGAAAAAGGGGACCAGACCGCTGGAGGGGTTAAAGGAGGGGCCAGGTAATGAACTACAAAGCTGAACCCTTAGCTATTGCGATATTTGTTTGTTTTGTGGCGCTGGTCCTTTTTCTGTCCTGGTTTTTTTCGCGCCGGGCCAAATCCGCGGCAGGCTACTATGCCGCCGGCGGGAAGATCCATTGGGGCGTAAACGGCATAGCCTTTGCCGGTGACTACCTTTCGGCCGCGTCGTTCCTGGGTATCGCCGGAATGATAGCGGTCGCCGGATTCGATGGATTTCTCTACTCAATCGGCTATCTGGCGGGTTGGATGGTAGCCTTATTCGTGGTGGCCGAGCCCTTAAAAAGGCTGGGTAAATACACTTTTGCAGATGCCATTAATGCCAAATTCAAGTCCCGGGGGGTGGTCATGGCGGCGGCCATAAGCACCCTGATAGTCTCCCTGTTCTACCTCATACCACAAATGGTCGGCGCCGGATCGCTGGTCACTCCTTTGCTGGGTTTGCCTTTTGAAGCCGGTGTCGCCATAGTTGGCTTTATAGTAATCATCATTGTAGCGACCGCTGGTATGACCTCCACCACCTGGGTACAGTTTATCAAAGGCGGCCTGCTGGTGATATTCTCACTGGTTGTAGTGGGGATGGTGCTGGTGAGGGGCATCTCGACTTCACCTGATACGGGAGAAAAGCTCTATCACGACTTCGTAACCCTGAAGGTTACCAACATCGGGACTGATACCGTCACCCTACAAGACCCTTCCTATAAGGTTGTCAAGGAATACCAGGCCGGGTCAAATACGTTCGTGAAGCTCTCGAAAGATAATCTAGAGACCTTCTGGAAGCTCAATACAGCCAACAGTACACTGGAAGAAGCGGAATCTATAGCGCAACCGGCCAGTGGCCCGGCTCTTTATAACGGCGCTCCCAAAGTCGATGGCAAGTTTTATCTGGTGGGCAACTTGAGCCAGATCGCCGGTCAAACCCAGGTTCAAACGGGAGGGGTGGACCCCTTTACCTTCATCGAAAATATTAAAGAGGGTACGGTGGTCCGCTGGGGCAAGCAGGTCATTACAGATGGAACCAGCCACGTTACTGTTTATTATCAAATTCCGACGCCCGGGAGCGCTTTCCTCAGTCCCGGCTTGAAGTATAAAATTGACCCGACCAAGGGTGCTACCCCGCTGGACAGGACCAATTTTATCTCCTTGATGATTGCCCTGTTCCTGGGCACCGCGGCCCTGCCGCATATCCTGATCCGCTATTATACGGTCCCTACGCCGGCCTATGCCCGGAAATCCACTATTGTAGCCGTGGCAGCGATCGGTGTCTTTTACATCCTGACTCTCTATCTGGGCCTGGGGGCTTCGTCAGGAGGATGGCTGGATATTACCAATGAAAATATGTCGGCGCCTTTGCTGGCCAGGTCTTTTGGCCTGGGTATTTTCGCCATCATCTCAGCAGTGGCCTTCTCCACTATTCTGGGCACGGTCAGTGGCCTGATAGTGGCTGCCTCAGGGGCGGTAGCCAACGACGTGATGCATAAATTCATGAAGATGCAGATGAGCGATAATGCTATGGTCTTTGCCGGGAGAATGACAGCCATAGGAGTAGGCATAGTCGCCATGGCGTTGGGCGTGCTTTTCAAGAGCATGAATGTTTCGTTCCTGGTGGGTTGGGCGTTCGCGATCGCGGCTTCGGCCAACCTGCCTGCCATATTCGGCATCATCTTCTGGAAGAGAACTACTTCTAAGGGGGTAATTTCCTCAATTCTGGCCGGACTGGTATCGGCCATCATCCTGATTTTCCTGTCCCAGGACACCTTCGCGAATGTCTACAATCTGCCTAACGTTGTCGCGCCTAACCCCATCAGTCAACCGGCTATTATTTCGGTCCCGGTGAGCTTTATTACACTGGTAGTTGTGTCTCTGCTAACACAGCCGGGCAAGGTGACCGTCGCAGAACCCGAGCCGACAATGAAGACAGCCAATGGCAAAGTGCTGGATTCCCATTAGAGGGGAAGTCGAGGAATCTGGATAAGGAGACTTAAATGTACGAGAGAATTCTGGTACCTCTGGATGGCTCCAGTGTGGGGGAGGCGGCCCTCCCTGACGTCGAGAACATGGTCCTCAAAATGGGAGCGTGCGCCCAGGTTGAGGTGACCCTCCTGCAGGTGATTTCAGAGATGACCTATGATTTTTTAACTGAAGCTGATGCAGCGCAGCTTCCCTATAACGAGACCGAC
>JAGDMY010000097.1 GCA_017860765.1 Chloroflexota bacterium
TCTTTCAGCTGATGCACAGAAAGCAGAGGCAGGCTTTCAGTGGGAAATCCGGCGTTATACCAACCTTCAATTCCATCCTTTAGAAAGCCGGCAATCCGGGCATAGCCCAATCTGATTAAATAACGCACCGCTTTTTCCAGATGGCCCTGGTCTTCCAGTACAAGCAGGATCGGCTTATCATAAGGAAGCATCCAGCCGGCGAAAGCTGGTAGCCCCTCCAGCCAAATGCTGTAAGACCCCTTGATATGGGCTCCTCCGAAGGCTGAAGGCAAGCTGGTATCGACCACAATTGCCCCGCCCTCTAAAATGCTCCTGAACTCCGCAGCCCCCAGCGGGGCTGGCATGGGTAAACAGCCCATGGCCGGCGGTCCTTCCAGGTTGTATTTTTCCATGAGAGTGAAATAAGGCGGCCTCTCGGGACGTTCGGCCACTTTATGTTTGACGAACTCATTTTTATTTTTTAACTGGAGAATCGGATTCTGGAGGCGTTCTATGCCCAGCGTGCTCTCATCTCTGTCAGCAATATCGAGTCCGCAGACGGAGCCAGCCCCGTGGGCGGGGCACAGGATGACGCCATCGCCCAGAGGGAGAATCCGTTCGATGATGCTATCATAAAGGTTGGACGCCATGCGCGCTGCCTCTGCCTGGCCATAAAGATCAGTCCGCCCGGTGTCACCTACGAAGAGAGCGTCTCCCGTGAATACCATGACCGGGTCTTCGCCGGTAGCCAGGTCGGCTAACACGTAAGATACGCTTTCATCGGTATGACCCGGGGTATGCAGGACTGTGATCCTGAGTCTACCCAGGCTGAGCTCCTGTAAGTCCTTCAAGGTACTGCCATATTTCCAATCCGCCCGCGGGCCATGAAAGATGGTCCCCCGGGTATCCTCCGCCAGTTTAAGAGAACCGCTGACATAGTCTTCATTCCGGTGCGTTTCTAAAATATACTTGATCTTCATTCCCTGTTCGAGAGCCAGGTCAAGGTAAACCTGAGTATCCCTCCTGGGGTCGATTACCGCAGCTATGCTGCCGGAGCCGATAAAATAAGAATTATGAGCTAAACCTTCGGATTTAATGCGTTCGAAAATCATTTAAGACCTCATCCCGGGTTGAAATATTAAAACAGAGTTTAAATACATTATATAAACTATTAACTCGGGCGTTCTCTACCTGAGGGTCGCTAACCTTAAGCTGGCAAGGTTTTAACCTTGGAGATTACTTCTTCTACCCACCGGTAAGCCGCAATCATGCTGGGAAATCCCGCCGTGGTAAAAGCCAGAAGCACGACATGACGCACTTCATCCGGCGATATCCCTTCCTCGAGGGCCCGCCTGGCATGAGAACGTATCCCGCCCTCTGAATTCAAGCCGATTGCGATCCCCAGCTTAATCAGGCGTCGCGTCCTCTTATCCAGGGGACCGGCCTTGTGACAACTGTTGGCCAGAGCATCATACGATTTGTTAATGTCAGGATACTGTTTGATAAAGTCCTTATAAACATCCGGTAAATAACCCATATCTTCCTCCTTTGCATGTAAAGTTTGCGGTTTACCAGCGCCAAATCAGACCCTTGCCGGGTCCTGATAGTCTCTCTATTAATAGTATAGAGCCTTTTTTGACTGTCAGCAGCCTTTCGATGGATAATGGGAATAAACCTGAATAAGACAGGCTATTACTCTTGAGCCAGAGGGAGGCAAGATGCGCATCGTTCGCTTCACAGTGAGAGAGCAAACCGGATATGGTCTGCTGGAGGACTCCCTGATCCACGGTCTCGCTGAAGACCCCTTCACGAGCTTGGCAGACGCCCGGGACTGGAGATTAGACGGAAGGACTTATCCTCTGGCTGAGGCTAAATTGCTGGCCCCCTGCCTGCCTTCCAAAATCATCTGTTTGGGCGTTAACTACCGTCCTCATGCACAAGAAATGAAATCCAATCTGCCGCGGAACCCGCTTATTTTTTTGAAACCCCCCAGCGCGATTATTGGGCCTGACGATTCGATAGTCCTCCCCCGCGGATGGGAAAGGGTCGATTATGAATGCGAATTAGCTGTAGTAATTGGCAAAAAGGGCAAATATATCCCTGAGGAGAACTGGCGGGAGTTTGTGCTGGGTTACACCTGCTTTAATGATGTGACCGAACGCCAGATCCAGAGGGACGACGGGCAATGGACCCGCTCCAAAAGCTTTGATACTTTTGCCCCCTGCGGTCCCTGGATTGATACAGCAGTGCAACCCGATGATCTGAAGCTCGAGACCTATTTGAATGGCGAGCAGCGCCAATCAAGCCGGACCAGCGAGCTTATTTTCGGGGTCTCGACCTTGATCAGCTTCATCTCCGGAGTCATGACCCTGCTGCCCGGAGACGTAATCGCCACCGGAACCCCCAGCGGCATCGCCCCCATGAAACCGGGCGATGTGGTAGAGGTAAAGATTGAAAAAATCGGCACCCTCAGGAATACCGTGGTCGCCCCTGGGTGATAACCCCCTATTCCTCCACCGCATTTTCAATGAGCTCAATCCGCTTCGGCTTTTGGTGCCCGTCCAGCTCTACAACCACCACATCAATTCGCCATAGGTCGGGGGTCTTATCCTGATGATATAGATAGTGATAGGCCGCCTTTTGCAGGCGCCTCATCTTAGCAGGCGTGATGGACTCCTCGGGCGTGCCAAACTCGAGATCAGATTTGGTACGGACTTCAATGAAGGCCAGGTATTCTCCCTGACGGGCCACGATATCGATTTCACCTTCGCGGCAGAAGTAGTTAGTGCCCAGAATGCGGTAGCCTTTCTTCTTCAAGAAAGCCTGCGCCAGCTTTTCTCCCCGCTTTCCGGTATCTTTACGCCCCATTCTTGTCCAACTTGGCGGTCATCTTTTGAATATCTTCGAAAGACAACTGCGCCAGGTTTTGCACCGGCTGAAATAAGCGCCGATGGATCTTAGAAGGACCCAACTTTCGCAGGCAGGCCACATGCTCCCGGGTCCCATAGCCTTTATGCTGGGCAAAGCCGTAGCCAGGATATTTCTTATCAAGTTCCACCATCAAATGGTCGCGGAAGACCTTAGCTACAATTGACGCGCAGGCTATTGAAAAGCACAGGGTATCACCATTGACCACCCCTTTGTGCGGAATGGAAAGGTCGGGCACAGTCATATAGTCTATAAGAGCGTATTCTGGATGCGGTAAGAGTTTCTCAGTCGCTATTTTCATGGCCCTCTGCACTGCCCGGGTCATGCCCAGGCTATCTATAAGCTCAGAGTCCACCACACCGGTCCCCACCGAGATGGCTGTCTCATGGATTAAAGGTGAAAGTTTTTCGCGCTGTTCGGGGGTCAGGAGCTTGCTGTCCCTGACCTTTCTAAACCAGGCAGGATACCGGCCGCGCGGCATTATCACCGCCCCGGCTACTACAGGACCGGCCAGACAACCCCGCCCCACCTCATCGATCCCGGCGATCAGATAATATCCCTGGTCCTCACAAAGCTCTTCTTCCGTAAACTTCAGAGCCCGCCTTGGTTTACGCTGTTTCACCGATTACGCCTCCACCCAGGACCTCGTCACCCTGATAGAAGACCACCGATTGCCCGATGGCAATTGCCCGCTGCATCTCCGCAAACCGCACTTCCGCCCCCTCGCCCTTAACCTCCAGGGTAGCCCGGGCTTCAGGTGAGCGATATCTGATTTTGGCCATCACCTCCGCCTGACCTTCCGGTGGCCGTCCTGAGACCCAGCTTAAATTATAGGCGACGAGCCTTTCTTTGAAAAGCTGGGATTGAGGCCCCACCACCAGGCGGTTGGTCTCGGGGTCCAGGCGGATAACATAAAAACGTTCACCGGCGCTGACACCCGTCCCCTGTCTCTGCCCGATGGTGTAGTAAGGCAAACCCCTGTGCTGCCCCAGTACCTTACCGTTGCTATCCACGATTTCCCCCCGCCGGGGACTCAGGCGACCGGCTAAAAAAACCCTCTGATCATCATCCGGAATGAAGCAAATATCCTGGCTCTCCCGCCTCTCTGCCGCCGGCAAATTTAACCCGGCAGCCAGTTGCTTGACATCTTTTTTATGCCTTCCGCCCAGCGGGAAAAGGGTCTGCCCCAGTTCCCTCTGTCCCAGGGTATAAAGAAAATAGGACTGGTCTTTAGAACCATCTACGCCTTTGAGCAGCCGGTATCCGGCCGCCGAAGCCTCAATTCTGGCGTAATGTCCGCTGGCCAGGCGGTCCCCACCCATCTCCCTCACTTTGTCAAGAAGCAGGCCAAATTTAATGCTCTTATTGCATTTTATACAGGGGTTGGGAGTACGTCCACGACCGTACTCCTGGCAAAAATAGTCGATTATGCGGCTTTCAAATTCCTTTTCCAGATGCAGAATATACAAAGGGATATTGATCTGCCGGCAGGTGCGTTCCAGGTCCGCGTGGTCTTCCCCGGAGGTCGGGTTTGGCGTCCGGTACAGCTCCAGGTGGATTCCGCTTACCCTGTACCCGGCTTCCTTTAAAAGGTAGGCGGAAACTGATGAGTCCACCCCGCCGCTCATCGCCACGAAAACATGCTCTGACATGTCTCTATTATAGGCTAATCGAGTATAAATTCGAAATCCCCGGGGATCGTATTGGACTGCCTTTGCCTGCTCTGATAATATAAGAATAATAAGCCCTCGAGGACCTTTTCTGCCAGCAATATTGATCAGGGGGTATAATGCAGCCTGAAATAATGCCACCGGAAAATCCTCCGGAGTTAAAACCCGTTCAGCCGGATCGAGGCCTCTGGGGCCCCTGGCAGACCATAGGTTTAGGGGTAGCTATCTTTGCCATCAATTTTACCATTGAAGCGGTAGTGGTAGTTGCCTTTTTTGTCAGCAAGTGGGTGACTAATCCGGGAGGCGACTTATTCAAATTAGCCCAGTCCCTGAGTACCAATGGACTCCTGATTTCCATAGCTACCATCACCTCCGGCATTATCGGCGTAGGATTCATCATCCTCTTCATCCGCATCCGTAAAGGTGCCTCCATCAGCGAATATCTGGGATTAAAGAAGATAAAAGGAGTAATTATCCTCATTTTGCTGGGCACAGTTATTGTGCTGCTGGCTATTTCGTTCGGCATGGAGCAGGTCATCAAAGAGCCCCAGGATACCACTTTTATGGTGGATACCTACCGGACCAGTGTCTGGCCGGTGATGTTTTGGATATCAGTGGTGGTCTTCGCACCGGCTTTTGAAGAAGCCTTCTTTCGCGGCTTCCTTTTTAGTGGTTTGCAGTATTCGCGCATCGGAGCCGTCGGGACCATCCTTCTAACGGCAGTAACCTGGGCCGTATTGCACATTCAGTACAGTCCTTTCGGGATGGTCAGCATCCTGGTTCTCGGCCTGGTCTTTGGCATCGTGAGGCTGAAAACCAATTCCCTGTGGAGCACTATTTTCCTGCACTCCCTGTGGAATTTAGCCGCTACTATCCAGACCGTACTGTATATTAATGGCATAGGCCAATAGTTTGACAGGCTTACTCAGCTCAGTTATAGTAGCTTATCATGGACGGCTATATCGCAAGTGACGTCCGATGAGTAATTAGTGATCAGGAGGCCAGAGCCAATGGCTAAATCAGCTCAGTCCAAATACCGGAAACTGGTGGTGAGAGACCCTTATCGCACCGTGTTTGATGTGGAGGCTATATCATTACACGACAATGAACTAAAGTGCGGCCTGCTGGTGGCATATCAGCCTGTTGTTAAACCCTTCGTCATGCCCCCCAAAACTCATAACCATAAGTATACTCAGGTCTTGTTTTTCCTGGGGACTAACCCCCTGAATGTGCGGGAATTTGATGCCGAGATTGAATTCTCCATGGGTGAAGAAGGGAAACAGGAGATTATTACCATTAACTCCCCTTCGGCAATTACTGTTCCGGCAGGGGTCTACCACTGCCCCCTGAATTTCAAGAGGGTGGGCAAACCTTTTATCTTTATGGAAATCGATTTGACCGGCGCCTATACCCGGACCTATAC
>JAGDMY010000098.1 GCA_017860765.1 Chloroflexota bacterium
CCCTGGAAAATGCCACGCTGGACTTAAATTTAGCTATAATTTCATTTTTAGTGAGAGGCTGGGAGATATAATCACCTCTGGGTATCTCAGTCGCTGCAGAGTATTCCCGGTTGTCCTGCATTCTTACACGGATGACACAGGACATTCGCTTCCCCTTCGAGGCCGTATTGATGCGTATTTTATTGGCAAGTGCAAGTACCTCAGGGTCACGGATAGCCTCATCGGTATAGTTTTCCAGAACAGAGTTTCTCCTCAATATAGCACTGGCCACGCTATAGTTAAGGTTCAGGATGGCGCTGACCTGACTGCAGGGTCCGATTTTGAAGGGCTGAATTAAAAACGACCCCTTCCAGAAGGGATTCAGGTCTATATAAATTTCCTGTATACCGGAGACGTCGAGGTTATGTTCTGATATCAATTTCAAAGCTGTTTCTACTGAACTGGCATTCCCGCGGCAGCAGGGATAGAGCTTGAATTCTTCATCTGCATAAAATATTTTCCCCAGGTCCCTGGTGATTATTTCGGGATTAACTTCACGGCAAAATTGCTGGTAATAGCCAAACTGCCCCATCAACGGGTCTCGAGGACCGGAAAAACCCCTTCGCGCTAACTCGGCAGATATTATCCCATTCCACCCTGCCAGCCCCTGACTTAATTTGGAGGAATGGGTATAGTCCATCACCGCCAGCATGGACCCGCTGATCTGCATAAAGGCTATGCCGAGAGCATTCAAGAGCTGCTCTTCATCGAGGCCCATCAGCTTGCCAGCTACCAGAGCAGCGCCAAAGCGGCTGCAGGTGCCCGCGGGGTCCCACCCTAAGTCCCAGGGCCCGGCCCCCGCCGTACCAATTCTCGAGGCGGCATCGTCACCCAGCACCAGGGCCGTGATCAAATCCCTGCCGCTCAATCCCAGCTTCTCCGCCATCGCCAGGGCGGTGGGCACGGTGGTCGCGCTATAGTGTCCGGGGCTCCTTTTTCCATCAATTTCAGGCCCCCCTGCGGGTTCCAGATCGTTGGAGCGGGCAGCGATGCCCAACACCAGCACTGTGTTAGCTGCTGGAAACTTCCCCCCTATCCCTAAGAGAGTGCTTTCTTCCTTTCCTCCCCAGGTCCTCACGATATCCAGCATCATGTCCACTCCGGAAGAATGGAGGCCGCCTATCATAGACCCGATAGTATCCAGAATCCGGATTTTGGCATAGTCCAGAGTTCGCGAATCAAAGTCGCTAAATTCCCTCTGCACTATATTGCGTATCAATTCCTGACTGATTGACATCTTCATCCCTATTTTAGAAAAAACGCGATAAGATTGCCATTGCAAGGTGGAAATATGAGTTCGTATACGACAACAAATTAACATACTTTTAATTCGTTGTCAATAGGTCAAGGCTGGAATCGGCATATGTGAGAAAAAACACTTGACATGCAGTGGATTTTGTTATATTGTAGTCGTACACGCAAACAGAAAACTATGTTTCAAGCCTTAAGCACAAGAATTTCCTGCCCAGATTCTATCGTTATTTTAACGAATCTCTATACTTAATTTAGCCATAGTGATTTAAGACATTGTCGATAAGGAGGTGGGAAAGCAGCATCTTTCAGGTTGCCCATTTTGCCCATCCAGATTTTCAAGGATTTTTTAATGATTTTGGACAATAATCTGAGAATAGCTTATCGAAAACCAGCTATCGAGTTATAAAGGAGGGTTTTGCATCATGAAAAAGGTAAGTTCATTAACCATCTTGAGTTTGCTTATCGTATCGTTGGTCTTAATTTTAACTCTCGGAATCAGCTGTGCTCAGGCAACCCCATCTCCTGCGCCGGCACCCAAACCGGCGACCTCGGCCCCACCGGCTCCGGCGCCCACGACCGCTGCCCCAGCCCCGACCTCGGCAGCTCCTAAACCCGCTCCTACTACCACTGCACCTCCAGCACCAGCTCCTACGACACCCCAGAAAGCTATTAAACTGACTTTCTCCAACTGGGCTCCTCCACCTAATGCTGAATCAGTGGCCTGCGAAAAATGGGCCAAAGACTTCGAGGCCAAGACTGGCGGCAGATATACCGTTGAAGTGGTCCACGGTGGAGCTATCGCCAACCAGGCCAAAGGCTACGATGCAGTGGTGAACGGCATCGCCGACATAGCCTCCTTTGTTCCTAAGGAAAGTGATCAACCCTTCCCCATCACGACCTTATCGACCCTGCCGGTAGGGTTTGTATACTGCGAGACCGCTTATCAGGCGTGGTTCAAACTCTTCCGCGATGGTCTCTTTGATAAAGAGCTCTCTGCAGTTAAACCCCTCTTCACCTTCCTGGGCAATAACGAGGATGTCAGCACCAAGATACCGGTCAACTCCGTCGCCGAATTTAAAGGCATGAAGCTGGTAGTGCCCGGCGGTGTTCAGGTGGATATCTGCAAAGCGGTAGGTGCGATTCCGGTGACCGGTGGACCTCCAGATGCTTATGAACTGGTGCAAAAAGGGGTAGCCGATGGGATCTACATCGCCGCCCTGGGTATGCAGGAATTTCAATGGACGGACCTGGTGCATTACCTGATTAAACCCATGCAGTTCGGCAAAGCTTCCCACGTCATCGCCATGAACAAGGATGTCTACAACAAGATGCCGGCTGACGTTAAAAAAATAGTGGATGATATGGTCGCTGATCCTCAGTACGGATTGATTGTGGCTAAGGGATGGGATCAGTGGTGGCAGGGCTCTATAGATTATTTCCATTCCAAAGGTGGCAAAGATATAGATTGGAGTCCTGAAGAGAAAGCCAAGCTGGGCGCACTTATCCTCCCCATGTGGGATAACTGGTTGACGAAGAATGATGCCGCTGGCGCCAGGGCAGCCCTGACCGCGTACTACAATGCTATGAAAGGGGCAGGCGTACAGGATCCCACACCCGGATGGAAACCGTAAATACAAAAAAATAGTTCACACCGGGGGAAAAGCTTTTAGGCTTTTCCCCCGGTATAATTCAATTCTGCTGCTTCCAGGATCTTAGCCCGGGGAGGGTTTTTTTATGAGTGTTGAAGTTACGATCACTCCACCGGCGACAATATTCTCAAAAATCGAAAAAGGTATTCGCTACACGGGGACTGCGCTCCTGTATTGCAGCATTTTTCTCTTCGTGGTATTGATGCTGCTCGATACCATTGATGTGGTTGGCCGATACGTATTTAACAGCCCCATTATCGGGACTATGGAGATCAGTCAGGTCCTGATGGGCGGTGTGGTCATGCTGGGATGGGCTTATACCCAGCATCAAAATGGCCATGTCAACGTAGACATGTTCATCAACAGATACCCGCCCAGGGCACGCACGTCCGTCTACCTGATTATGCTGATCTTATCACTGGTCCTTTTTATCGCGATCACCTATCAATCCTCAATTTTAGGTATGCAGCACTGGGCATCCCACAGGGTTTTTCCCACCCTTCGAGTGACCTCCGTGCCATTTTATTTCTTCGTTCCTGCCGGAGGTTTCTTTATGTGCCTCGAATTAATTATCCAGATAGTTAAACAGGCTTCTGCTTTGAGAAGGAGAGGGTAAGTTGGATGCTCTGTTTATTAGCATAATCGGTCTGGTGGCTTTCTTTATCCTGATGTCCCAGGGGATGTCGATAGCCTTTGCTTTTGCCCTGGTGGGAGCCATAGGGCTACTGGCGCTGAAGGGTATCAATCCGGCTCTCAATCTTCTGGGGAGCGCTCCATTTACCTGGACCACTAACCCGTCCCTTTTATCTCTGCCCCTTTTTATTCTGATGGGACAATTCGTCTTCCAATCCGGAATCGGGGGTGACCTCTTTGACACCGCTCATAAATGGGTAGGCAGGGTCCCCGGTGGTTTAGCTGTCGCCACAACCGTGGCCGCCACCTTATTCGGCGCCTGCTGCGGGGCCAGCACCGCGGCCGCCGCTACCTTTGCTTCTGTAGCCTATCCCGAAATGGACCGCTACCATTATAACCGCGGCATGTCAACAGGTTGCATAACTGCCGGGGGTAGTCTAAGTTGCCTGATACCGCCCAGTGTGGCATTCATCGTGTATGGTGTTTTAACTCAGTCCTCCATAGCCCAGCTATTTATCGGCGGTATCTTTCCCGGTCTTTTATTGGCTTCCTTATATATTTTATTGATATTGGGAATGTGCCTGCGAAATCCCAAGTTAGGCCCTGCCGGCCCCCGGTTTACCTGGAAAGAGAGGTTCATATCTTTAAGGGGACTTATCGCAGTCGTGATCCTTTTCCTTCTGGTCCTGGTGGGTATGTTTACCGGGGTTTTTGCTGCCAGCGAAGCCGGGGCAATAGGCGCTTTCGGAGCTCTGGTGATAGTGGCTGTCAGGCGCAGAATAAACTTCGCCAGTTTTATTGATTCTGTCAAAGGGGCCACCGTAAGCACCTGTTTTGTCCTTACCATCACCACGGGCGCCATGATTTTCTCCAATTTCCTGGCGGTGGGAGGTTTTGCCCGCATGTTCCAGGGCTGGATTACAGGGCTTTCCGTCTCGCCAACCATCATCATGATATGCATATTTATTATTTATATGATTCTGGGCATGTTTATGGATGGGCTGTCAATGCTTTTGCTCACGCTGCCCATCATATTTCCGGTCATTGTCAGTCTGGGTTATCCGGTAGTCTGGTTCGGTATTATATCAACCTTACTGGTGGAAATGGCGCTTATAAGCCCTCCGGTGGGGATGAATGTCTACGTGGTTACCGGGATAACCAAGGTCCCCATGGGCCAGGTTTTTTCAGGATCGATGCCTTTCTTCGGAATGATGTTCCTGGGCATCATCATAATGTGGGTCTTTCCCCAGATTGTGATGTTCCTGCCAGGCCTGATCACCGGTTAGTTCCCGGAGCAATTTAGTAATCGACGCCGATGAACGGGTGAGATTTCATCTGGGCTAATATATAAGGAGGAAAAATGTTATTAAAAGATAGAGTGGCACTGGTCACAGGGGGCGCGCGAGGAATCGGACGTGGCATTGCCCTCAAGTTTGCCGAGGAAGGTTGCGCGGTCGCGATCGCCGACATCAAGGAAACCGAGGCTGAGCAGACCCTGAAAGGGATCGCTGGCAAGGGTTCGAAAGGGATTTTTATTAAATGCGATGCCACCGATAGCAGCCAGGTTAAACAAATGGTGAACAAGGTTATTTCAACCTTTGGCAAAATCGATATCCTGGTGAACAACGCCGGAGGTTTTACCGTTGCTGTTCCACTTTCTGAGATTACCGAAGAAGCCTGGGATAAGAATGTGGATTTGAACATGAAGAGCGCCTTCCTGGTCACCAAAGCAGTCGCACCGTACATGATAGAAAAAAAATATGGCAAGATTATTAACCTTTCATCTGTCGCCGCCATTACCTCGGGCCCTCCATCCATTCACTACGCCTCTTCGAAAGGCGGCGTGCTGTCCATGACTTTTGATTTGGCCGGTGAACTGGGGCGCTATGGCATCTGCGTCAATGCCATTTTACCAGGAACTATCAGGACACCGCTGTGGACAGAGACCAATGTCCCCAAGGGAGCCAATGAGGACGAATTTTTCGATGGTATGGCCAAGAAAATGATACTGCTGCAGAGAGCGGGTTATCCGGAAGATATAGCCGGAGTCGCCTTGTTCTTTGCCTCCTCCCTCTCGGACTATGTGACCGGGGACCGGCTTATTGTCGGAGGCGGTTTCCCCTTGCAGATGCCTCCGTTCTAGCTAATTCTGAGATTGTGTTCCGTTGAAGGGCCAGATAATAAAAGTCAACGCCAGAATGTCCTTAAAGACACCAGCCTGAATATCTCAAATAGCCGGTAAAGAGGTTTTCAGGCAGGGTGTTTTTCCTTTCAGAGTTGATGAGCCGTATATACTGCCTCTAAGACTGAGATCTCACCGATCTCAAGTTATTTCGCTCTGAAAAAGGCTATCGTCTGAAACAATCAAGGAGCAAAACTGATGCTTAAAGTGGTAATGGTGGTTAAC
>JAGDMY010000099.1 GCA_017860765.1 Chloroflexota bacterium
GTCAGTGTCCAGCGGCTGCCCTTGATGATGGACTTATAGGCTAAAAAAGCTGCCAGCCTCAGATTTCCCATGATTCACATACAACCATCCAGGAGATTTAAAACAAAAAACCTCCGATCTACCGGTGGTAATAGAAATCTTAATATCGGAGGTCATCTAATACAATAGTATTTAAGTACCCGCTGTTGCGAGCGTTTTAATCCGCCTTAGACCAGTCAATGAAAGAAAAATAGTAGTTGACAGTAAGGCAGTGATAGGGTATTGTGTTATTAAATTGAGGAGGCAGGTATGAGAGCGGCAAAGCCCAAAAGCTCGAAAATATTGGATATCCCAATTGAAGAGAATATCCCGAGAGTATTTGTCCTGTTCTTCCAGACAGCTTATGCAATCGAGAAGTATGCGGAGATCGAGTTAACCAGAGCCGGCTTATCCATCAGCAAATTGGTAGCGCTGCAGATTTTACAGGCTAACGGTGGGACTGCCCTGCCTTCCACAATCGCCTTTTGGATGTTAAGAGAGAGACATAATATCACCACCCTGGTGGACCGCCTCACCCGGGATGGACTGGTCACCGCCGAGAGGGAAAATAAAGGAGACCGAAGGAAAATAAACGTCACCCTGACCAGTAAAGGGCGTCGAGCTCTTAAACGTACCCGACCGGTGATGAAAAGGATCGTCGATCGGATAATGGCAACCATGAACGATAGCTCTGCCGCTTCCCTGGAAAAACAGTTGAAGGTATTGAGGTCTAATGCTCAAAAGGGGCTGGACGAGACTGCCAGGGCGCGGTATAAAAGCGTTGTCTCACCACAAGCTTAAAATTACCTTAGAATCTTAGCGGATAGCCCTTAAACCAGCAGAGGTTACCTGGTTTAGAACTCAAAACACGATGGCTATCTGCATGCACTGCGTTTCATCACCCTCAAAATCCTATAGCATTAACAGGCATTTCATTACCCTCTTGACAACAAAAGCCATATTAGCTATTATTTCAAACATACCTAGAGCATCTATGTACTTAGGATATCTAGGTATAAGCCTGAATGTAATATAATTCCAAACTTTGAGTGAGAGTGCTGCACCGGCCAAAAAGTAATAAAATTTTGAGTTAGGCCTTATAGGAGATCAATGACAAGAATAGCCATTGTTACCGATACGATAAGTTGTCTACCCGCTGAAGTAGTAAAGCGGTATGATATTAAGGTTGTCCCTGTGGGCCTGGTAATCGATAAAAAACTATATTTGGATAATGAGATAACTAATGAGGAATTCTGGAAATTATTCAAGTCCACCCGCGAACCGGTCACTACCAATGCCGCTAACCCCGCGGATTTTGAGAAAGTATTCCAGGAACTAGCCGCTTACACTCAGGACATCTGCTGTATCCTGGTCTCGAAAAAATTAAGTGCGACTTACAACGCGGCTGTTTCCGCCAAAGAGGTGTTAAAGCAAAATCGGCCTTCTCTTAACATTGAGGTTATCGATAGCGGGACTGCCGCTGGAGGGGAAGGTTTTGTGGTGTGGGAAGCCGCACGGGCTGCGCTGGCCGGTAAAAGTTTAACTGAGGTCGTTGAGGTGATTCAGGGTATGATTCCCCGGGTCAAGCTTTTATGTACCCTCAGCACTCTGAAGTATCTCATAAGAAGTGGAAGGGCGCCTAATACTGCCCGCATCGGCAACTGGCTGCAAATCAAGCCGATTTTAGGTATGGTTAGCGGGACAGGCCTGGTGGAGAATCTGGGACGGGAAAGGGGGATGGACAGGTCGATCGCTAAAATGGTAGAGATGGTAGCCGATTATACCAGCCCCGGAAAGCCCCTGCATGTCATGGCCCATTATACCGATGGCGTGGCTTTGGCCGAGAAAATCCGGGACCTGATGCTATCCCGCTATAATTGCAGTGAAATCATGTTGATCCCGTACACACCTGTCATCGCTTCTCAAACAGGCCCCCTGGCGGCTATTACTTTCTATTCATAATCAGACTTCAATTAATCCGGCACCGAGCCTGCCTACTCTGACACCATCTTTGGTTGGGGTCCATCATTAATATCGAAGATTGGGGTATCTGTCCCCCGGGTCGTTATTGGCTGGCTATAAAGGGCCTCGATGAGATCGGCAAGCCTCCGGGTCACTTCATTACGCTTCAGTTTAAGGCTATTGGTAATCTCACCGCGTTCGATGGAAAGATTATTCTCCAGGATCGCATAGCGCTTGACTTGTTCGGGATGGGAGAGCTGGTTATTAATTTCTTGAATAGCCTTTCTGATGCGATCGGCAAGGTTGATTTTGGGAGCGTCAGGATTAACCCAGATAATTGCCACGCAGTAAGGCCGGCCATCCCCCAGCAGCATTACCTCAGTCACATCTTTGATGGATTTAAGCAGGGGTTCAATCCTGGCGGGAAGTATCTTTTTGCCATACGAGGTTACGATAATTTCTTGCTTGCGCCCACTTATAATGAGCCGGTTGTCCCCGGTGATGTCACCCAGGTCGCCTGTAGGAAGCCAGCCATCTGGAAAAGACTGGAAGGCATCTCCATTTAAATAACTCCTGGCCACCTGAGGGCCGCGGACCAATATCTCACCGTCGGATGCCAGGCGAATCTCGGTACCGGGTATCGGCTCGCCCACAGTCCCGATGCGGTTGGCTCCCAGCATATTCATCGTAATCAGGGGTGCTTCGGTAAGGCCGTAGGCATCATGGACTTCTATACCCAGGTTCTGGTAGTCCTGCAGCAGGTCTCTGCTAATGGGCGCTGAACCAACCACCAGATGAGCGCAGCGATTAAGGCCGGTTTTCCTGAGAAGACCTCGCCGCAGCAAAAAGCGCAGCAGGCTTTTTTGAGGACCCGTGGATGTGCGATAATAGCGGCGCCCCATTTTACTTTTGAGCATCGTTTCCCAGACTTTCTGATAGAATCTGGGCACGGTAAAAAAGATGTGGGGGCGCACCTTTTGCAAGGCTGGCAATAGGCCGCCGAGGTCCTCAAGGAAATAAATGTCAAAAGGCGAACGCATGTAGTAAGGCGGATAAGTGGCAAGTATACCCTCGACGATGTGACTCATTGGCAGGTATGAGAGGTACGAGACTTCCTTATCTAAAGCTCTCCAGGACTTCATGACCGAGCATATTGACTCTGAAATCCAGCGGAGGTTCTGATGATCAAAGCAGGCGCCCTTCATATGCCCGGTGGTCCCTGAGGTATACCTTATGGTGGCTAAATCGTTAAAACCGACCTTCGCGTTAACTCCATCGCTGCTGCTGCCCCGGGAGAGAAACTGCTCCCAGGAAATGACCTGGCGGGAAGGCCGGTGTTTCGGCTCCTGCCGGCAGATAGATATCACAGTGGACTCCGTGGTAAGCTCATCTAATCGCTCTAAAAGGCCGGGAGCACCAATGAAAAGCAGCTTGGCGCCGGTGGAGGTGAGCAACTGGTCAACTTCAGCCGGGGGCGAAGTGCTGTATAAAGGTACGCTTACGGCGCCTGAAATACCTATGGCGATATCCATGGCCAGGTAGCGGACGCTGTTCAAGCCTATAATAGCTACTCGGTCACCCTTAGCTACCCCCATAGATCTTAAGGCGCCGGCGGCAGCTACTATCTGATCTCTGATGGTCCCGCTATCATATGTGATTACATCTCCCTCGACAATGTCGTGCAATCTTATTGGCAAACTGCGGCTCTGCAGCCGATAGAGCATCTGCTCATGGACCGTCCGTTCAGAACGATGTAGAAAATTCTTAGAGACCGCATATTCTAAAAGCGGCTGCAGGGTCTCCTGCCAGCGAAAATCGTAAGGACCCAGCAGGCGATCGACATTATCGCGCAGAAAGCGTCTTTTTTCGCTAAAGTAGGGCACTATTGTGAGCAAGGGGTCCAGAATGCTCTTCCTATCGTGTTCCATAATGGTTTGGGCTTTATAACGGCTGCGCGTGGCAGGAACCGGTAGAGGGAGAAAGAAGGGATGGGGTATTTTTACCTGCATGTGCTGCCTGGCGAATTGACGGATAAAATTAAGGAAATCACGGGCGGTGGGCAATTTCTCCCAGGGCGCCACTAAATGAAAGTTGAGGCCTCCGGCTTCGGGCAGGAAGGTCAATCTGGAAACAGCCTCAGCTACATAATCCACCGGGACGAGGTTGACTCTCATTGCCGGGTCGAGGGGAATAATACGGGGTTTCCTGGTTAAATAAAGACGCAGCGGGAAGTAGACTGTGTTGAAGGTCTTGATGGTGCCAGTTTTGGAGTGTCCCACTATCAATCCTGGCCTGAACACCGAAATGGGAAGGGAGCTTTTGGCTCGCTGTATGAGGTTTTCGCCCTCAAATTTAGACAGCTCGTATCTGCTCCGAAAACCGGACTCGTCGCTTAAAGAGTCCTCCGGGATATTCCCCCGCCTTTCGCCGGCGACATAGGCGCTGGAGACATGGGACAACCGCTCCAGTCCGTGGTCTTTGTGCACAGCCTCAGCCAGCGCCAAAATATTAGCGGTGCCTCCCACATTAGACTGGCGCAGCTCATCCATGGGTCCATCGAGACGCAAATCGGCGGCCGTGTGAATTATGTGGGTCAGGGAGCTGGTCAACGCGCGATATTGGTCTTTTCCCAGGCCCAATTGCGGCTTCGAGACATCACCAACCAGGATTCTTATCCTCTTGTCGAGAGCGGCAACCAGCTCCTGCCAGTCCCACCAGGCCCGCGAAAGGCGGTAAAAGGCAGCTTCTTCATCGTCGGCACGGACAAGGACCATCACATTATGCGGGGTGTCCTGTATCAGGTTCAGGGCTATCTGAGTACCGAGTGAGCCGGTGGCCCCGGTGAGCAAAATTGTTTTATCTATGTTTATACCTCTGAATGCGCTATCCGGAACAAAAATATACTGCCAAGGTGGACGACCGGGCTAACCCCGGCCAGCTTATGAAAGGGACTTTTCTGATTAATGCATTATGGCATAAAAGGAAGAGTGAAACAAACACCACCGGGCTAATTTCAGGTTGACTTTTTATCCCCTCCCCAAATAGGGCTGTTCTCTCGGCAACTGGATAACTTCCAGGATATTAACATGAGGAGGCTGGCATGCCATGTACACGGCGGTGGCAGCCGTTTCCTCATAGGACATCATGGGGTCCGGGTTTTTCCGGGCGGCATTTTGAGAGAGGTCCCCGGTGATGCCCGGGTGCAAGCAGCCGCAGGTGATGCCGAAAGGCCGCCCTTCCAGCGCCGTAGAATGAGTTAAACCGACCAGTCCAAATTTGGCGCAGTTATAAGGCGCGGTTAAAGGTCGTACGCGTTGTGCGGAGATGCTCCCGATATTAATTATGCGTCCTCCCCCTTGCTGCTTCATAATACGGAAGGCAGCCCGGGTGCAGAGGAATGGCGCTCGCAGTTCAATGGATATCACGCGGTCCCAGGTCTCTGTGGCCATCTGGTCAAGGGGTTCATTAACGAAGATACCGGCGTTGTTGATCAGGATATCAAGTCTGCCAAAGCGTTCCAGGGTCTTTTGAAATAAATTATCAATTTGTCCTTCGCTGGTCACATCGGTCTGGACTACCTCCGCCATAACACCAAAGCTGATAACCGCGGCCTGCGTTTCCGCTAAATCCTTACTACTGCGTGCCGCCAGAACCAGGTTGGCACCTTTTTGAGCCAGGCCGATGGAGATGGCTCGGCCAATACCACGACTGGCCCCGGTTACCAAAGCGACTTTGCCCTCGAGTTGTTTCATACGTGACCTCCAGGTTTAGTAAACCAATGTACCCGGCTGTTCAGTGACCGGTTTGTGGCCGGCTGGGAGGTTGGCGGCCGGTGGCATAGGCCCTGCCCTCACGTACTTCGATGTATTTCAGGTCTGCCAGGGCCTCCAGCAGTACCCGCACCAGGGGTTCTCTCAGCGGCGGAGAGATTTTATTTATCTCGAAATCGCTGAAGCGTTTAATAATTT
>JAGDMY010000100.1 GCA_017860765.1 Chloroflexota bacterium
TAGTTAAGAAAGCTGCTAATATACTCTTCCATCTTTCTCCACCCCCCAATTAAGAATCATTTCATTTTAACATAACTCAAAATAAAAATCTAAGTACATCGTAAAAAAAGCCTGATTCTGCTAAAATGGCCTTGATATCAAATGACCAGCAGTTTAATTAAAGAGCTGTTGAGGCAGGTGCCCGAATCTCCGGGTGTTTACATAATGCGAAATGCCCGGGGGAATATCCTCTATGTCGGCAAAGCGATTAATCTTCGTCACCGGGTGAGGTCTTATTTTACGTCTCCGGGCAAGTTATCTTCCAAAACCAGAATGCTGGTTGATGAAGTTAACGATTTCGAGTACTTCGTAGTCTCCTCCGAACAGGAAGCACTGATCCTGGAATTAAACCTGATCAAAAGATACTGGCCGCCTTATAATGTGCTGTTAAAGGACGATAAAACTTTCCCATATCTGAAAATTAATTTGGCCGAGGACTGGCCGAGGCTGCACATTACCCGGCGTGTGGAAGACGATGGGAGCCATTATTTTGGCCCCTTTGCCAGCATCAACTCTCTGCGCCGGACGCTGGATGTATTAAAAAGGATTTTTCCCCTTCGCACCTGTACGCAGAAGATTTCTCCCCAAGAAAATTTTCGACCCTGTTTAAAATACCATTTGAGGTATTGCCTTGCTCCCTGCGCTGCCAAGATCACCCGGGCTGAATATGCCAGTGTGCTGGCCCAGATGATATTATTTCTGGAAGGTAAACATGAAGCCATCACGCGCTCTTTAAAAAAGAAGATGGCGGAAGCCGCTGAATCCCTGGATTTTGAGAGAGCGGCCAGATTTCGCGACCAGCTTAAGGCGGTAGAAGATGTGGTAGAAGGCCAGAGCATCGCCATGAAGGTAAGAGGCGAGCAGGATGCTATTGCCTTCGCCGCCGATAACGACCAGGCCTGCGTGCAGGTATTTATGATCCGGCATGGAAAACTCATCGGACGGGAAAGTTTTACCCTTAAAGGTACCAGTAATGAAGAGCCGCGGCTGATAATGACCAGTTTTATCAAGCAATTTTATAGCGCCAGCCCCTATATCCCGAAGCTGCTTTTATTGCAGCATTCCATAGACGATCTGGGAGTAATCGAAAACTGGCTTTCGGAAAAGAAAAAGGCCCGGGTACATATTGAAGTACCGGAGCGAGGACGGAAAAAGCAATTAATCGAAATCGTGGCAGAAAATGCTCGCCAGGGGCTGGAGCAGCTTAAAATCAAGCAACTGGCCGTCCCGGCGGTCCTTACCGAAGCTCTAACTGAAATACAGAAGGAATTACATCTCTCCAGCTTACCCTCCCGCATCGAAGGATACGATATCTCAAACATCCAGGGCAAGGATGCGGTGGGGAGCCTGGTTGTTTTCGAGGAGGGGAAACCCAGGCCGGCGCACTACCGCCGTTTTAAGATAAGGACGGTTGAAGGGGCCAATGATTATGCCATGCTTCAGGAAATGCTCAAACGCCGTTTTAAGAGGGCGGTGGAGAAGGGAGAGGACCAAAACGGCTGGACTACCAGGCCTGACCTGGTCCTGGTTGACGGGGGCAAAGGCCAGCTTAATGCGGCAAGTGAAGCTCTGAAGGAAGCCGGGTTTGATTCTATATCTCTGGCCAGCCTGGCGAAGGAGAATGAAGAAATTTTCATCCCCGGCACCTCCCGACCAGTTATCCTCCCCAGGTCCTCCCCGGGGTTGAAGCTGCTGCAGCGCCTGCGGGATGAAGCCCACCGCTTCGCGATTGGCTACTACCAGAAAGTCCACAAAAAGCGAGCCTTTACCTCTCTGCTGGATGAGGTTTCCGGAATAGGACCTAAAAAGAAGAAGGCTCTCATTAAGCAGTTTGGCACTCTTCAAGGAATACGGCAGGCTACCATAGAGGAACTCATGGCGGTTAAAGGCATCAACCAAAGCCTGGCACTGAAGATAAAAGAGATGGTGTAGCTTTTCAATTTCTTTTACAGTATAAACTGGCGGATGGCCTGGGCTACTCCGCTCTGGTCTACCCCTACTGTAATATACTTCGCGACTGATTTTAACTCTTCCGGTGAATCCTGCATGGCAACTCCTAACCCCGCGGTGGAGAGAAGAGAGATATCATTAGACCCATCACCGATGGCCAAAACCTCATCCATTTTAAGCCCCAGGTAGGCAGCCAGGGCTTCCAGGGCCTTGCCTTTGGAGACCCGGCTATTAACCACATTGATGAAATGATAATCCGGAAAAGCCGGAGTTACCGTCCAGGTGAAATTAAGACAGTCCCTGAATTTTGCGATATAAACGCTGGCTTTTCTTCTATCCTCATCGCTGGAGACTACTATTCCGCCTTTGTAGATCTTCTCTTTTTGCCAGATTGTGTTATAGTCGATGGTGGTGGCTCCGATTTTAAAAAAACGCCGCCGCAGGGTGCTCCTCCAGTCTTCTTTCATGACAAAATAATGGGTACGGGAAAAAAGGTCCAGCGGCACTCCATCTTCCAGAGCTGCCTCGGAAGCCCGTTTCACTATTTCAGCGGCAATAGGCTGGGAATAGACCTCTCTATCCAGTTCGCGGTTACAAACCAAAGCACCGTCAAAAAAGATATGATATCCATCCAGGCACAGGTCGTCGAGAATTTCTACACAGGCAGTGGAGACGCGCCCCGTGCAAAGGGAAACTTTAACACCGGCATCCGCTGCTTCGCGCAATGCCTGACGGTCAAAGTCTGAAATGGTCCCGTCTTTGTTGACCAGAGTACCGTCTATGTCCGCGACAAGAAGCTTATATTGGCTTTTGATAAGGACCTCCGAAGATTTTCTTCCTTATTTTACACTGAATTATCAACGCTGCCAAAGTTCAATTTCCCTGCAGATGCTTTCTCAAGGTCAGGGCATTGTCGAGAGCGTATCCTTCTGCGTCATTGTTGAAAAAGATATAGACGGTTTCCGGCCGGGGTGAAAGCTGGCGCAGCTTGTCTGCCCAACCAGCAAGTTCAGCCTCCGGATAGCTGCTGGCATACAGGCTATCATGCCCGTGGAAGCGGATATAGGCAAAACTGGCAGTGACTATGTTCGGAGTGGTGAATCCGGGCATGTCAAAAATGCAGAATCCGACCCGGTATTTTAAAAGCAGATCAAAAACTGTCCCATTTATCCAGGAAGGGTGGCGGAACTCAATGACATGCTGCACATTTTTGTCCAGCAGGCCTAAAAAGCTCTCCAATCTCGGATCATCGCGCTGCAGTCCCGGTGGGAGCTGGTATAGCAGAGGCCCCAGATGATTAAGAAGAGATTTCGCCCGCCCGGTGAAGGTCAGCAAGGGCTCCTGACTATCTTTCAACCGTTTGATATGAGTGATGAAGCGGCTTGCCTTAAGCGAAAACAGGAACCCGGAGGGGACAGCCTGCCTCCAGCTAGCCAAAGTGCTCTCTTGAGGCAGACGGTAAAAGCTGGCGTTGATTTCGACGGCGTTAAAACGCCGGGCATAATATCCCAACCAGTCTTTTTTCGGCAATTCAGCAGGATAAAAACGGCGTCGCCAGTGGTCATAATGCCATCCTGAAGTGCCGATGTAATAATTTGGGTACATATGCTAACCACCTGCAGGAATTCCACTATGCAAAGTAGAAACAAGCCTGGCAAGAGTGAATCCCGCCAGGCTTTGGTGATCTAGAGGGCTCTAATTTCCTCATACATAAATTTAACGTAGGAGATTGCAAAACAGACCACCGTCAGGACGACGGTGATGATGATCTGGGGCCAAACGCTGAGGAGGCTCTGTCCGAGGGATAGAGCAGTAGGCAGAAGGTAATTGCCGGCATCGCTGATATATAATTGCATGATCTGGGAAACTGATCTCATTGCCGGTACCAGCACTACGGTCATTGACTCATTAAAGAGTTGAATCGGAGATATCCGTTGCAGGGTTATCAGCATCTGAATATTTTTTACGGCAGAGGCCTGAGTTTCACTGGTCATGGAGTTGGCTATAAATGTGAAGATAATGGGGTAGAAGAAGGCGAAGAATAACCAGATTACGATAGAGACAATAGCCGATACGGCTACCTGTTTAAACAGGGTTGAGAAGAGTATGGCCAGCCCCAGCCAGAAGGCCCCGTAAACAATAGCAATGATCAGGAAGAAGAACAGCCGCCAGACCTCTTCGGAGGTTGGGGGCAAGCCGATCATCCTTATTCCGAGGCCGGAAACCAGGAGCACAATGGAAAATAGCAATATCGCAATGGTCACTATACCAGCCAGGAACTTGGCGTTAATGATGTTGTCCCGGTAGATAGGCTGAGAAACCAGGCGGCTCATCGTACCGTTGTTTCTCTCGCTGTTAATCGCATCGAACCCCAGAACAATGCCCAGAATAGGGATAAGGACTGCCATTAGCGCGAGGAAGGAGTTTGGCACAAAACCCCCCACGGCACTGCTGAGCGAGGTAGTGAAAAGCGCCAAAAAAACGAAGTCAGAGGAACCGGTCACTGACGACCGGATATTGCCAGCGGCGACAAATACTGCAAAAACACTGGCCAGCAGAACGATGAGGAGAAGGAAAACGAAGCGCCAGCTGGTGAAAAAATCCTTTAACTCTTTCGAGTATACCGTTAAAAATGATGACATGCTAAGCCCCTCTAGTAATCTTCATATAAATATCCTCAAGTCCGTAGCTCTGAAGTTTCATCTGAGTGATCAAGCCGTTTTTATCGGAGATTACTTTGGATATCTGACGCCGCAAATCTTCAGAGCAGGTGATGTTCAAGGTGTTCTCGACACGCTCTACGCTGAGGACTCCCCTGATCGACTTAATTGCATCCGCGATGTCCTGGGTGATTTCAGCCAGTTGGACTTCGATCAGGACCTTGCCGCCCCCTGCTTTTCGGCCGAGCTGTTCCAATGAGCCTTCGGCTATCAGTTTCCCCTTGGACATAATTCCGACATGGCTGCAGATGCGCTGTACCTGGCTTAACTGGTGAGAAGACATGATGACGGTCATGTTGTTATCTTTGGCTATCTTGCCGATCAGGTCAAGGATCTGGATGATACCTTCGGGGTCGATTCCTGTAGTAGGTTCATCCAGGAAGGCAACCCTGGGCTGCTTTACCAGAATGTCCGCAATCGCCAGGCGCTGCTTCATGCCTTTAGAGAAGCTGGAAACATATTCATCCTTTTTTTCTTTGAGGCCGACGTCCTCGATGGCTTTAGCTATCCCCTTTTCGGCTTCCTCTCCGAAGATCCCGTTCAAATTGGCCGTGTACATCAGGTTAGCTTTGGCGGTGAGGTCATTGTAAAATCCCACTTTTTCCGGAATATAGCCGGAGATCCGTTTGACTTTTAAGGCTTCGCGGGTGGAGTTGAAACCGCCGATGCTGGCGGTTCCCGATGTAGGATTGGTCAGTCCCAGAAGCATCAGTATGGTCGTGGTTTTACCGGCCCCGTTAGGGCCCAGAAAGCCGAAGAGCTGCCCTTCATCGATTTTAAGGTTGAGGCTGTCAACAACGGTATTTCCGCTATACACCTTGGTTAGCTTCGAAGCTTCGACCATTACCATATGTTTACCGCCTGCCCAATTTCATGAATAGCACGGCTAAACCGGCAATGACTACTACTATAATGATGATACCTACCCATCCCCAGATAGAAGGGGTTAAGACCGTCACCCGCACCTGCATGCTCTGGTTGACTTTATCATTGCTGGCTTTAATGGTTATCAAATAATCACCGGCGATGGTCTTGCCTTCCGGAGGCGTTATAACCACATCTTCCTGCTGGGTCTGTCCGGCGCTGATAGATTCTACCGTCTCGGGCTTAAAAGCAATGACCCAACCTTGAGGCTTGTCCGCGGTAAGGGTGAGCTTATCCAGGGAGGCTGTGCCGCCATTGATCATATTGAATGAGAAATGGTTTTCCTTACCGGCAGTGGCCTGAGTAGT
>JAGDMY010000007.1 GCA_017860765.1 Chloroflexota bacterium
GCGTTCGGTCTCCGGCCCCAGCATCACCGCTATCTCCAGGTGGGGAGCCGAGAACCCCTTCCAGGTGACCGGCCCGTGCCTGACTCCCTGGGGTATATAGAGCGCCGAGGTGGTGTCGAAGGTGAGGGGCTGGCCGCCCACATAATACTCAATTTCTGCACCCAGGCCCCGCTGATTGACGGCGTCGCCGCCGATGTAGAGCAGGATTTCGTCGTAATGATGGGCATGCTCCGGTATCCGGGGGTTGGGATCGGGCAGGCTGCGGACCCATCTCATTTCACAATACTTATGGCATCCGGGCACCAGCTTATCGCTCATGAAGACCATGAAGCCGGACTCCAGGAGCGGCCGGGTGATGAAATATTTTTTATAGTCGGGTGCCCCCATTTTCCCTCGCCCTTCAACAAATATTTACAGCATGCTTTCCATTAAGGTGACGCAATCGTCAAAGTTGAATTCATGGGGGTTGCCTTCGATGGCGAAGTCGTTGTCATATTGATATTTCACGATATGTTTTATATCGTCCTTTTGCAGGCCGAAGCGTTCATTCAGGTCGCCGGTCTGAATGCCCAGGTCCCGCAGCAGCCTTTCGATTTCCTCGAACCATTTATCGGCAGCCTGAACGGTGGTCATATTGCGGGTATCCACCCCCATCGCCCGGGCCATTTCGGCGAACTTTTCCGGAAAGACCGGCTCGTTATATCTTTCCAGGGGTAGCGTCACCGAGGCGTTGGCCAGCCCGTGATGTACCCCGCGGAGCACTGAAATTCCATGGGCCAACCCGTGAACTATGCCCGAGCCTCCTCCGATAATCATGCCCAGGCCGGCCATGGACTCGGCCCAGCACATATTTTCACAGGCCCTGTGGTTCATCCGGTTATAGGCAAACTCGCGCAGGTTTTCACTGACCAGTTTCATCACCTGGAACATCAAAGCAGAGCTATAGGGATTGACCATCCTTGAAAGATGTCCTTCAAAGGCATGGGCCAGCGCATCAAACCCGGTCTGGGCGGCGATATTTTGCGGCATCAAACGGACCAGGATCGGGTCAACCAGCGAGGCGGCCATGGCCAGTCCAGGCACGATGATCAGCTGTTTGGTCCTGGTCCTGGAGTTGATAATCGGGCCGCCGGGTGTCAGCTCGGCCCCGGTGCCGGCGGTGGTGTTCACGGTGATCTGGGGAATGGTGACCGGTTTATGATTTTTGATGGTCTCCATCCAGGGTGGATTGATGAATACCGCCATGTCGCAGACATATTTCCCATCGTTAGAAGCCACCGCACGGATCCCTTTGCCGCAGTCGTGCGAGCTGCCTCCCCCCACCGAGATTACCCCATCGCACCCGGAATTCTTGAAGACCTGGTAGCCCTCCATGACCTCGTAATCTTTGGGATTGGAGGTCACCTTGCTGAAAATTTCGGAAGCGATGCCGTGGTAGTTTAATATACCTCTGATTTCCTCAATGATGCCGGTACCTTTCAGACCGGTGGTGACAATTAAGGCCTTCTTGATGCCGGCCATTTTGCATTCATCGCCTACAGTCTGATGGACCCCCCACCCGACCGCCACCTTGCCGATGACGGTAGTGTAGCTGATGGGAAACTGGGTTAATCTTTTATCTATCACCGCGTGCTCCTTGCCCTGAAATTAAATCAGGATCGCCCGATTTGAAGTTTGATTAACAATTTACTCCTTAAAGCTGAAGCTGTCAATTGTCTCCCCTCTCCAGCCCATTCCGTACTTGACGCGGAATCCAGCCCCCCCTCCCCCATGGATACCGGCTTTCGCCGGTATGGACTGGTCTAACCTTTCTTGTCATTGCGAGCTCATATGATACCCGAAGCAATCTAAATACTCTGATAAGGATGTATGGCCGATTATTTTCCAGCACCTGTGATTGTCGACGTCTTTAGTTTGCTTCAGGAGGTTAGGCGTTCGCAATGACGAAATGTAATATGCTGGGCCTGTAGCTAAGTCCTCTAACCTCACCCGATGACAGTCCATATTTGTTAGGTGTAAGATAAAGCAGAAGCGATGTTCGTCGATGCCATACTCTGAAATCATTAATGTAATCCTGCCCACGTTTATCACGATCTTGATCGGCTATATCATCGGGAGGTTTATTCGCCTCGATATAGCCGCCATTATCGATATTATTTTCTATGTGGGTCTACCGGCGATAGCCTTTGTCTCAATTTTAAATCAACAGATCATCCTGCTGGAGGCCTTAAAGATTTGGGCCTCGGTGGTGGTTGTCTCGCTGGGGTGTGGGGCCGTTGGCTGGATTGTTTTCAGTCTCTTAAAGAAAAAACACTCCGGGCTCTACCTGCCGATAGCGCTGCCCAACACGGTCAATATACCGTTTCCCATCATCAGCCTGGCCTATGGCCCCGCCGGGCTGTTCATCGCGACCCTGTATTATATTCCCAATCTCATTATGCTTTACTCCGCGGGAGTGTTTATCGCCGCCGGCGGCAGCTGGCGTGAGAATATCAAAACCGTCCTCAAGGTCCCGCCGATCTATGCCGCCGTCATCGCCTTATTGCTCAATTTGTTTCACATCGGCGTGCCCGCGCTGATAGTCGGAACACTCGATTTTATCGGCGGCATGGTCATCCCGCTGGTGCTCTTGACTCTGGGGTACAGCCTGTCCAGGGTTAAGATGACTTCCTTCCCTACTACTATAGGGGCTTCGCTTATACGGGTGGGTGGTGGTCTGGCGCTGGGTTTCCTGATGGTCTATATCTTCAATATCACGGGTATTGCCAGATCCGTAGTAATCTTGATGTCGGCCATGCCGGCCGCCGTCAATACCTATACCGTCACGGCTAAATATAAGAACGAAGCCGAGCTGGTCGCCAGTGTGGTTATGGTCACTACCATCATCAGCCTGGTGTTGATTCCCTTTTTACTGCACGTGTTGGGGTAAGAGAAAAGGACAGGTTATGGCAGAAAAGCAGCAGAGAGCGACTCTGGTAGAACGGGTCTTTCAGTGTATCGAAGAAAAGGGCCTCCTGGCGGCCGGGGAAAAGGTGCTGGTAGCGGTCTCGGGCGGTCCTGATTCCGTCTGTTTGCTGCACGCCCTGTGCCGCCTGAGCAGGCGGCTGAAGATAACCCTGCATGTAGCCCATCTCAACCACCAGCTGCGAGGCGCTGAATCGGAGGCGGATGCCCGCTACGTGGCCCAGCTGGCGCAGCGGCTCAATCTCCCCGCCACCATCGCCAGCAGGGATGTGAAAGCCTATCAGGCCGCTGCCCATCTTTCTCTGGAGGAAGCTGCCCGCGAGGAGCGCTACCTTTTCCTGGCCGGGACCGCACGGGCAGCAGGGGCCGGGAAAGTGGCGGTGGGCCATACCCTGAACGACCAGGTAGAGACTATCCTGCTCCACATTATCCGCGGCAGCGGGACAAGCGGCCTGCGTGGCATGCTGCCGTTCAATACCTTACAGATTTCCGGCCAAAGTTTGAGCGTAATTCGCCCTCTGCTGGAAATAAAGCGGGAGGAGACCGAGGAATACTGCTCCCGTCTGCGCCTGTCCCCCCGCCAGGATGCCTCCAATCTCTCCCTTTCCCTGCTCAGAAACCGGGTGCGCCGGGAGCTTCTGCCCCTCCTGAAGGGCTATAATCCCGGCATCTTCAATTCTCTGCTGCGCCTGGCGCGCCTGGCCGGAGATGACCTGGCCTTCCTGGAGCGGGAGAGTGCCGGTGCCTGGCAGGACCTTGTGAAGAGAAAAGAAAACACCTTCATCATAGCCAAAAAAGGGTTCCTGGGTCTGCCTACAGCCCTGCAGCGCCAGCTTCTAAGGCGGGCCATAGAAGATCAGCTGGGGACGTTGAAAGATATCGAGACCCGGCATATCGAGGAGATCCTGGAAGCCCTGAATAAGCCTGCCGGAAGGCAGATAGCGCTGCCGGAAGGGCTGACCTTCAACATTGGTTACGACCGCTATCTCCTGGGGTTCAATCCGCAGGAACTGGTCCCCTTTCCTGAATTGCAGGGGGAATTCGATATCGAGGTGCCGGGTGAAACCTCGATTCCCGGCTGGCGCATCGAGGCCACTATCGTGCCTGCCGCCGCCTTCGCGGCGTCCCCGGACAGCTTTACGGCCGGCTTTGACCTGGCAAAAGCAGGGACTCAATTAAAAGTCAGAGCCCGCCGGCGAGGCGATTGGTTTCAACCCCTGGGGCTGGGCCAGGATAAGAAGGTAGGAGAGTTTATGCTGGATGCCAGAATCCCGCGCCTGTGGCGTCCCAGGATTCCCCTGATTGAGACGCCCCGGCAAATCATCTGGGTGGCCGGCTGGCGGCTCGATGAGCGGGTGAAGGTAACTCCGGAGACGCACCAGGTCCTGTGTTTGAAAATGGAAAGGCGTTCTGACCCATCCGATCAACATATACGCCCATCCACTTGACACAGGGTGTATAATTAAATATGTCAACAGTGTCTGGTATCCTGGTCAGTCGCTGCATATATGCGGGGGTTGAAACGGAAGGTTTTTATCTGGAAAGGGTCTGGGAAATAGAAGACTGCACCGGAAGCAAGGGACACGTTTCTATACAGTATTATTAAGGAGGTGCAGTCACATGGCCCTGGAAGAAAAAACCCTGCGCTGTCGTGATTGCGGACAGGAGTTCGTGTTCACCGTAGGTGAGCAGGAATTCTACCAGTCTCACGGTCTTCAAAATGATCCCAGCCGTTGTCCCGCTTGTCGGGCATCCCGCCGCCGGAATCGCAACGGAGATGGCAGCCGTCCCCGCCAAATGCACACGGTAACCTGCGCCGATTGCGGCGTGGAGACCCAGGTGCCCTTCGAACCCACTGAAGGCCGCCCGGTCTATTGCCGCGATTGCTACGCCAAGCAGAAGAAAACCGTCGCTTAGACATTCCTCGCTTATTTCAGCTATAATTGAGTAGTGAATGTCGGCATCTGCAAAGTCAAGCTGCGTCTGCCGGACAACCTGTCTCTAAAAGGTAAAAGGCAGGTAGTCAGGTCAGTTACCGCCCGCTTGCGAAACAAATTCAATGTTTCCGTCGCTGAAGTTGAAGATAATGACCTGTGGCAACTGGCGACGATCGGGATTTGTTTTGTCAGCAACGATAAACGCTTTACCAATGAAGTCCTCTCCAAGGCCGTAGACCTGGTCACCAGCAGCCAGGGTGATTTCGAGATGCTGGACTATGAAATTGAGATCCTGGCGGTCTAGCGGAGGACGGCTGTAGATACCGCGGGTTTCATCCACCATTTAACCGCCCGGCCCGAGTATAGCGACCAGATCGCCCACATCGAAGAAATCCCTCCCCGCCAGGCCAGCTACGCAGAACTGGAACGCCCCCTGGCGAAAAGCCTGCAGGACTGCCTGGACGATAATGCCCTTTTGCCCCTTTATACCCATCAGGCCGAGGCCGTCAACCAGGCCCTTCAGGGGCGCAACGTGATGGTCGCTACTTCCAGCGCCAGCGGCAAGACCCTGTGCTATAACATCCCGGTCCTGGAGACCATGCAGAGCGAAAAAAGCTGCCGGGCTATGTACCTCTTTCCCACTAAAGCCCTGGCCCAGGACCAGCTGCGCACTCTCCGTCAGCAGTTTTGTCCCGAGGTCATCCTTCCGGAAGAATGCGACACTTTTGACGGGGACACCCCTCTGGCTGCGCGTTCCGAGATCAAAAAAAGGGCGCGCATCCTCATTACCAACCCGGATATGCTGCACATCGGCATCCTGCCCAACCATCAGTCCTGGTCGCGCCTGCTGCGCCGCCTCAGGTTTGTGGTGGTCGACGAAGCGCATATGTACCGCGGCGTTTTTGGCTCCCACGTGGCCCTGGTCCTGCGGCGGCTGCGCCGGCTGTGCGAGATTTACGGCGCCAAACCGCAGTTCATCTGCTCATCCGCTACTATCGCCAATCCCGGTGAACATGCCGAAAAGCTGGTTGGCCTGCCCTTTACCGTCGTAGATAATGACGGCTCGCCGCATGGCGGCAAAGACTTCGTTTTCTGGAACCCGCCGCTGCTGGATAATAAGAAAGAGACCCGCCGCAGCGCCAACAGCGAGGCCACTTTTCTGACTACCGAGCTGCTGCAGCAGGAAATCCGCACACTCACCTTCGCGCGCACCCGCCGCCTTACCGAGCTGATATACAACTATTCACGCCAGAAGCTGGCCCAGATAGACCACCGGCTCTCGGAGAAGATTAAACCCTATCGCGCCGGCTACCTGGCGGAGGACCGCCGGAAAATCGAAAAAGAGCTTTTCACCGGCAAACTGCTGGGAGTGGTGGCCACCACCGCCCTGGAAGTGGGAATCGACATCGGCGACCTGGAGGCCACGGTATTGACCGGCTATCCCGGGAGCATCTCCAGCACCTGGCAGCAGGCCGGCAGGAGCGGGCGGGGCAGACAGAAAGCGCTCAGCTTCCTCATCGGTATGGACAACCCGCTGGACCAGTATTTTATGCGGCATCCCGAAGATTTCTTTCAAAGGAGCTTCGAAAATGCCCTCATCAACCCGCAAAATCATTATATTTTGCAGGCCCATCTGGCCTGCGCTGCCTGGGAGATGCCTCTCAGCGAGCGGGATGAGATGTATTTCGGCCCTACCATGAAAGCTGAGGTAGCCGGGCTGGAGGCCCAGAATTTGCTCCGCCAGCGCGGCGGAAAGTGGTATTTCCCGCCCGGCATCGCCTACCCGGCCCAGAGCGTGAATATCCGTTCCACCTCCGGGCGCAACTACGGCATCGTGGACACCACCCAGGATGCTTTGCTGGAGACCATCGAGTCCGCCCAGGCTTTCTACCAGGTGCATAGCGGTGCCATTTATCTTCACCAGGGCGATACCTACCTGGTGACCAGGCTCGACCTGGAGAACCGGACGGCCTACGTCGAGCCGGCTGACGTCAACTACTATACCCGGGCCACCGAGCTCTCCGATCTGAAAATTATCCAGGAGCGCCAGCGGCAGTCCTGCGGGCCGGCGACGGTCTGCCTCGGGGAGGTAGAAGTAAACTCCAGCGTCATCGGTTTCCGCAAGAAGGCCCAGCTGACAGAGGAGATCATTGGCGACGAACCGCTGGACCTGCCTCCGCAGATTTTTAACACTGTAGCGCTCTGGTTTGATTTGCCGCCGGAAGCCATCTCGCGGATCTCCAGGGCCGGCCTGGATTTCGCCGGGGGCATTCATGCCGTGGAACATGCCGCGATCTCCATCTTGCCCCTCTTCGCCCTCTGCGACCGCAACGACATCGGGGGCGTCTCGACGCCCTTCCATGCCGATACCGGCAAAGCCCAGATCTTTATCTATGACGCCCATCCCGGCGGCATCGGGATTGCCGAAAAGGGCTATGAGCTGATCAGTGATCTCTGGGAGAAGACCTACCGCGCCATTGCCGAATGTCCCTGTGTGGAAGGCTGCCCCAGCTGCATCCAGTCCCCCAAGTGCGGGAATAACAATCAGCCGCTGGATAAGAAGGCCGCCATTATAATACTGGAGGAGCTGGTGGGCAGGGGACCCCGGTCTGCAGATTCTCCCCGTGCGTGAAGACTTGCTTTACCTGCCCTGATTCGTTAAAGTTAAAATAAGAGCACTATTTTGTGTCGTTCTTCTCCCGTCCAGTCCTTCTGGATTCCCGCCTGCGCGGGAATGACAGGAGGGGTAGGAATGAGAGGAGAGAACGTGACCGGTTTCCTGCACGGGGGCAGAATAACAATATAAGCCTGGCCTCTGGCATGTGACAAAGACAAGGAGCCCCGAATTGTTCAAGAACCTGTTTAAAAAGGCCCTGCAGCCCACCAAAGACAGCTGGTTTTCTAAAGCTATGCATCTTTTCGATCGGACCTCCATTGACGAGTCCATCTGGGGGGAGCTGGAGGAGGTCCTGATTTCAGCCGATGTCGGGATGGAGACCACAGAGAAACTTATCGAAAGGACCAAACTGAGGGTCAAGTCCGAGAAGCTCCAGCAGGGCGAGCAGGTGCGCGAGGCCCTCAAAAAGGAGATGGTGGCTATTCTCGACCTGCCATTGGCCGAGCCGGTGGTGGCTGCGCCCCCCCGGGTCGTCCTGGTTATCGGCGTCAATGGCTCCGGGAAGACCACCTCCATCGCCAAACTGGCCTTTCAGGCCAGAAACGCCGGACAATCAGTCATCTTAGCTGCTGCTGATACCTTTCGGGCGGCCGCCATCGACCAGCTCCAGACCTGGGCGCAAAGGCTGGGAGTAGAAATTGTGGCCCATCAACCCGGGGCCGACCCCGGCGCCGTGGTCTTTGATGCCATGGCCGCGGCCAGGGGCCGCCATGCCCAGCTGCTGATCATTGATACGGCCGGAAGGCTGCATACCAAGTTCAACCTGATGGAGGAGCTAAAGAAGATCAAGCGGGTGGCCGCCAAGACCGACCCCACCGCTCCCCATGAAGTCCTCCTGGTACTGGATGCCACTACCGGCCAGAATGGCCTGGCCCAGGCCCGCACTTTTACCGAGGCCGCCGGTGTGACCGGCATTTTCCTGGCCAAGCTGGATGGCACCGCTAAAGGGGGCATCGCTCTGGCGATTTGCGATCAACTGCGAATTCCTGTTAAATATATAGGAGTGGGCGAACATCCGGAGGATATGGCCTCTTTTGACGCCCGCTCCTTTGTAGAAGCGTTAAGCGGGTAGGGGGTTGGATGATGAGTAACGCCTTTTATATCGGTGTCGACCCGGTAATCTTCCGGCTTGGACCGATCAGCATCGGCTGGTATGGACTGATGGTAGCCCTGGCGGTGTTTACCGTCGTCGGTTGGGTCGTCTGGCAGAATTCCAGGATCCATAAGCTCAGCAGCGATACCGTCTTCACGGGGGCCTTGATCGGTATTCCTTCCGGCGTGGTGTTTTCCAAAATCCTGCATATCATCGACCAGTGGAGCTATTACACTCAGAACCCGGGCAAAATACTCAGCGGCGAAGGTCTGACCATCTGGGGGGCGGTGCTGGGGGCCGCCATCGGCGTCTGGATCTATGCGCGGGTTGCCAAACATTTCCGTTTTACCCTCCTCGGGGATATCATCGCCCCGGGGATCATCCTGTCTCAGGCGATCGGCAGAGTGGGCTGCACCCTTAACGGCTGCTGCTACGGGCTGGAAAATCACTCCTCGCTGGCCATAATTTATACCAACCCCAACAGTTATGGACCCCTGGGAGTTCCCGTCCTCCCCACCCAGGTTTTTGAAATTATCTTCAATCTGATAGTCTTCGGCATACTCCTTTCTTTGAGAGGGAGACTTAAGCCCGAGGGCTCGATCTTCACGATTTACCTGGCCTTCTATGCCGCCTGGCGCCTCGGCATTGATTTTATCCGCGAGGGGACCCCCTTTCTTTTCGGTCTGCACCAGGCCCAGTTCATCGGAGTAGTTATCCTGGCTATCACTATCCCGATCATTATCATGAAGGTGCGCTGGGTATCTAAGGAAGAAGCGGAGCCGGTAAAGGTGGAAGCCTAGGCCGGGGACTTGACTTAGATCCTTTAGATCGGGCCAAATAATATTTTCTGCGATTTAAGGAGTGCTGCCATGACCAAAGCCGATTCCGCCCACGCTAAAATGGTCGCCAAGAAGACCAACTGCGCCCAGACAGTCCTGACTGCTTTTTGCAGGGACCTGGGACTGGACCAGCGTACCGCCCTGAAACTGACGCTGGGTTTTGGAGGGGGGATAGGGGGCATGGGCAAGACCTGCGGGGCGGTTACAGGGTCTTTTATGGTGCTCGGACTCAGGCTGCCGTTAAACGGGAACAACGCTAAAGAAATGCGGACCGCGGTCCACCGGTCCATCGACGAGTTCAAGGAGAAGTTCATCGCCCTCCACGGCTCCCTGGACTGCAAGGACCTGCTGGGCTGCGATCTCAGCACGGTCGAAGGCTCTTTAACCGCAGAGGAAAAAGACCTCTTTACCACTGTCTGTCCCGGCCTGGTCTGTGACGCGGTGAAGATCCTGGAGAGGATGTAGTCTACAGCCTGTCCTTCAGGCTCCTTCTCACAAAGACGTGCTTCCAGCTGCCTCCGGCCCCGGCGTGCATTTCTTTGACCCGCGGGATGTAGCGGAACAGCGGAATGAGCAGGATGACTACCCAATAGACGATATAAGTTGTGTTTTGATAGAGAAAGACCGCCAGGAAGGGGAAGCCCAGGAAGGCAACCCCGTAGCTTAAGGTCGGGAAGCGGGTGATCAGCATTAAGATGCCGAAGATGGCCAGGTAAACGGGAACTCCCCAGGGCATCACATACAGCAGGGCTCCGATGCAGGTGGCCCCGCCCTTTCCCCCCTTGAATTTGAGGAAAATCGGGAAGCTGTGGCCCAGCACCGCCAGGACCCCGGCCGCCAGCTGGATATATCCGGCTAACTGGAGGTCCACCGGTTTCACTATCAACCAGGCTGCTCCAGCCGCCAGGGCGCCCTTGCCTATGTCCAGCAGCAGGACGATCATGCCCCACCAGAACCCCACTTTGTAGAAGACATTCATGGCCCCCATATTGCGGCTGCCGACCTGCCGGATATCCACCCCCTTGCGGAGTTTACCGATCAGGTAAGCCGAGGGGAAGGAGCCTATCAAATAGGCCAATATCAGGGCAATTATGCTGGCGCTGATAATATTCATGCCATTATGCCTCTACTTAGCCGCCAGGCTGGGGGTGAAGCTGAGTATATTCAACCGCAGGTTCTCAGAGCCGCTCCAGCGGTCTATCTCTAAATTGTAGACGATATCCAGGGCGTCCGAGACTTCGAAAAAGGCCTCGCCCAGCTTGAAGGCTACCCCGTCGAAGGCGCTCCCGTGCTGTTTGAATTTAAGCTTCAGGTGCTGCTGTTCATTGCCCATGGTGCGGCAATCAGTTACCCGCACCGCCCGGCTGACGAAGGTTGGCACCGGGTTGCCTTTGCCGAAGGGCATCAGCTTCTGTATCATCTGGTAGGTCTGGCCTCCGAGCTCGGAAAGGGAGACCTCGGCATCGATGTTTATCCGCGGGCGGAGGTCGGTGTCCTTCAGCTGGCCTCCGGCAATCTCAATGAGGGTTTTTTGCAGCAGGGGGATATTTTTCGCCGGCATGGTGAACCCGGCCGCCTGGGCATGCCCGCCATAGCGTCCCAGCAGACCGGTGCACTGGTTCAGGGCACTGATGATATTGAATTCAGGAATGCTGCGGCAGCTTCCGCTGGCCGTTTTATCGTCGACGTTTACCACGATCACCGGGCGGTAATATTCCTCCGCCAGCTTGCCCGCTACGGGCCCGGCGATGCCCAGGGGGAACTCGGCGTTGCAGAGCATGATCAAAGGCGCCTGACCCTGGTTGCCTATCTGCGACCGGGCTTCTGTCATGGCTTTGGCGGTCAACTTCTGTCTTTCTACATTCTGCTGTCCCAGCAGCGCCGCCAGCTCGCGGGCCTCCTGCTGGGAGGCGGTCATTAGCAACCTGTAGCTGGCAATGGCATGCTCCAGCCTTCCGGAGGCATTCAACCAGGGAGAGAGGCACCAGGTAATGCTGTCCGCATCCAGGTTCCCGATGCTCAGACCGGCCCGGGTGACAATCTCCTTGAGTCCCAGGCGCGGGGCCCCGTTCAGGGTCTGCAAGCCGCGCCTGACCAGGTAGCGATTTTCGTCCAGAAGAGGCACCATATCGGCCACTGTCCCGATCGCCACCAGATCGGTGTATTCGTCCAGATGGGCTTCTTTACCCAGACTGCTCATGAGGGCCTGCATCACCTTGTAAGCTACCCCCACCCCGGCCAGCTCATTGAAAGGGTAGCTGGACCCGGCCATCTTGGGATTGACGATAGCAAAAGCGGTGGGGATCGTCTGGGGTGGAGTATGATGGTCGGTAATAATGAGAGTCATGCCCAGCCTGCCAGCGTGCCTGGCCTCTTCGACGTCGGTAATGCCGCAGTCCACGGTTACTATCAGGGTAACGCCCTGATCGTGCAGCTCTTCGATGGCGGCCGAGCGCAGCCCGTGGCCTTCAGTGACCCGGTGAGGGATATAGGGGATGACCACCCCTCCCAGGGCCGTCAGCCCCTTGACCATCAAGGCAGTGCTGGTAACGCCGTCCACATCGAAATCCCCGTAAACGGCTATTTTTTCCCCGGAGAGCAAAGCCCGATAAATCCGGGAAATGGCCCCGTGCATGTCCGGCAGTAAAAAGGGGTCATTATCCAGATGCTCGTCACAGGAGAGGAAATGCTCTATCTGATCTGGCTCATTAAGTCCACGATTGTATAGCAGCTGGGCTATCAGAGGGGAATAAGCCCCAGCCTTTGCTAAATATTCATCTGGCGCCGGTGGCAGCAGGTTCCAGCGGCTATGGTTCAATTTTTACCTTTCTAGATAGCGCCTGAAGGCCAGGACGGAGTTGTGACCACCGAAACCGAAGGAGTTGGATAATATCCTGTCAACGTCGGCCTTCCGGGCCACATTGGGTACATAGTCCAGGTCACATTCCGGATCGGGATTTTTTAAATTGATCGTTGGCGGTATTATACCATATTGCAGGATTAAAACACAGATGGCCGCTTCTATAGCGCCTGCCCCGCCCAGCAGGTGGCCGGTCATCGACTTGGTGGAGCTGATCGGCATTCGATAGGCGTGGTTGCCGAAGACGTTCTTAATGGCCAGGGTCTCTATTTTGTCGTTCAGGGGGGTGGAAGTCCCGTGAGCGTTGATGTAACTCACCTCTTCAGGACGCCATCCGGCTTTGCGCAGGGCAATCTGCATGGCCCGGGCCGCTCCTTCGCCGTTATCTGCGGGTTGTGTCATATGGAAGGCATCTCCGCTGGCCCCGTAAGACGCCATCTCCGCCAGCACCGTCGCCCCGCGCGCCCTGGCGAAATCCAGGTCTTCCAGTACCAGGGAGGCCGCCCCCTCGCTGATAACAAAACCGTCCCGCTCCTTATCGAAAGGCCTTGAGGCCTCCTGAGGCGCATCATTGCGTTCGGAAAGGGCTTTGCAGGCGCAGAAGGCGGCTACACCGATAGCATTGACCACCGCTTCGCTGCCGCCGGCAATCATAGCTCTGGCATCTCCGCGCTTAATCGTTTCATAGGCAATGCCCAGGGCATCAGCGCTGCTGGAACAGGCGGAGGTACTGCAAAAATTAGGCCCTTTAGCCCCCAGCAGGATCGAGACCTGTCCCGACGCCGAGTCCGATATCATCATGGTGGAAAGGAAGGGATTGACCCGGTCCGGTCCGTTTTGCGCCATATTCAGGATTTGCTCCTGCAGGGTTGTCAGTCCGCCGGCCCCGCTGCCGATAAGGACCCCGATCTCGTTGCGGTTGCTATCGTCAATATTCAGATTGGCCTGTTTCACCGCCTGCTGGCTGGCCACTACCGCCAGCTGGGCAAAGCGGTCCATGCGGCGGGCCTCTTTGCGATTTATGTAGCTGGTCGGTTCAAAACCCTTGACCTCTCCGGCAAAGCGGGTCGCCAGTTTGCTGGCATCGAAGAGGGTGATGTTGGTGATGCCTGATTTGCCGGAAATTAAGGCTTCCCAGTTGGCAGCGACATCCAGTCCCAGCGGGCTGACCATGCCTAGACCGGTAATGACTACACGATGGCCGCAGGCGTTATCCAATTCCAGACTCCTTTTGATCTGCTTTCAAGGCTTCATTATAGCAACTATGCACCACGGTCTACAAATAGGCGGTTTAATATTTAAAAGGATTTATGATAATATAGAAAAGGTGTGAAGTAGGAGTGTAGCTCAGCTAGGTAGAGCAGCGGTCTCCAAAACCGCCGGTCGCGGGTTCGATTCCTGCCACTCCTGCCAGCCTTTTTGAAAATTTTCCCCATATTTGTTTATCATCCACTGATAGCTATTTCCGGGAAAGATTGCAATACAGGCTTGGCACCGGCTGCATTGCGGCCAGGTCGTTGCAGGGAACTGAGGTATTTACGCCTTAATAAACCTAGGTTTTAGTCTCCAGGATGGTCTTCAAGTTGCCCAGGTTGGCCTTCATCTCTTTGCGCATCGAACGGACCACCATAGGGGATAGCAGTTTGAGGAATCCACCCACTTTCATATCGTAGACTAGAGTGAATCTTGTACCCCCCTCAATTGTATCGAAGACTGCTTGCTCTTTAATCTCGGTGCTTCCGGACGATATGGTCTCACACCATTTCTTATTGTCCGTGCATTCCGTAACATTGGAAGTCCATGGCATTCGCTGCCCCATTACCTTGTTTACCCCTGCGAATTTCGATCCGACCCCGATTTGCCCTGGAGATGTTTGGTCGGCTTGCAGCATTGACAAATGCCACTTCGGCCAGCTCTTCGCATCTGCTACATAAGCGAACACCCTGTCTACAGGACATTTGATCTCAATGGTTTCCTTGATTACTGCCATCTGAACACCTCCTTTCCTTGACTATGCCCGGACAGTCTGATAACGTTACCGGCATCCGATCTTTGTACACCATTATACCAATCGCATATGATGATAGCAATGACCAATAATCATTAGGTAATGTAACATATCTTGTGTAAATTTATACAAAGGAAATAAAAAGGGCGTATCCTTTCAAAGAGACGAATCAAAGAAAGGAGAAACGCCCTATGTATCAGGTCAAAGACCTGACCGAATTAAAATTAGCGGATTTATGGAAAGAGGTCAAGACAGAAGAGGAATGGTGGGGAGACATTAACGAACGGATATTAGGGATGGTACGCACGATCTTGGAAAGTAGTCTAGAGAGTGAGTTACTGGAGCAATTACAAGCCAGTCCTTATCAGAGGACTGAGGTTCGGCGAGGTTATCGCAATGGC
>JAGDMY010000315.1 GCA_017860765.1 Chloroflexota bacterium
ATTTTTCGCAGGTGATCATAAAAGCACTAAAGGGAAATTATCCGGTGGGCCTGGCAATTTCAGAAGATAATCAAGTCCTGGCAGCGGAACGGGCAGACAATGATTTTGTCAGGGATATCATCCCCAGAGGCAGAGAGACATTTGAGGTATGGTTTCAGGGACACGATGGTATTTTTAAGTTGTATCGCAGTCATCCCAGGTTGGATAAAATTTACACCATTTTAGATAGGTCCAGAATAGAAAATAAACGTGTCTGGTTTGTCAGCCGGCGTCCGAGGTTAGAAATAGTGGACGCCATTTAGCTTCTCTAAGCCCATGTCCCCCCGCTGAAGGGAATGTCGCGGGATCGGAGGAAATCCTGGAACTCGTCCACGGCGCTGAAGTGTCCGGCATAAATGCGTTCTAACAGGTCCAAAAGGGCTTTGTCCTGGTCTTTGGACTCGATTGGCGGGGGGCCTCCTTCCTGGTTGATAAATTCAATGAGTGCCTGAAGAACAATGGGTTTATCTTTAGAGGCTACCGTCGCCCAGAACTCATAATCCGAATCGCCCCACCATTGAAGAGGGGCTTTCCCTACATCCTGAGCTGAGACCACCAGGTCGCCGTTTTCCTTGATTTCAGCATCAATGAAACGCGAAGTCTCTCCTCTTTCTTCGAGAAGTTGGACCACCCTCGCACCGGACTCTGGCTCTTCCGATGTCACCGATGCTTTACTCCTGGAGTGCGCTCCAAAAAAACTGTCAGGTTGTGCAACTATTATTTAATGTTGATTCATAAACTGGTTCACAGTCTGGGTTCCCTGGTTTTCTCCTTCAACCGCCCATTGCCTTCTCAGTTCCCTGGGAGGACTCATATGGGTTCGCAAATATTCTTTTCCAGCGGGACTTGTACTGAACTCCCTGGCTTTCATGACATAGTAATCATCGGCAATGGCCGCGCCGATCCCTCCATCGAATTCAGTACCTGTCATAAATCTGTTCAACTGGGTGTAATCACCCCCGCACCAGTTATTAATGTAATGCTCTATAAGATCAATTTTGTTGTTCATGATGCGACCGACTTCGGCCTCAGGCAGCACTCCTCCTCCGGCTATCCTTATTCTGTTTTCCCACTCGGCGATCGTATTTTGCCAGTGCTGGACGGCCGCTTCCAAATCAGGGAGGGCATTTTCTGAGACCTCAGGTTGTAAAGAAAGAGAGTGGAGTATCCTGTTTTGCATCAGTCTCTGGCGCGCCTGTTCCACTGTCCTCAGGTTCCCCTCTGGCACCCGGGGAATGTCTCCTCTAGGAGGTTCACCCGGTGGGCCGATACTCCTGGCAGAGGAGTGGTATCGGCGAACGCCTCGGCGGACCTGACCTTAATATTCGCCCGTCCAGGAGCTCTATCAACAGGCGCCTTTTCGAGAGGTGGTCCGCCGGTTGGCGGTCTGGTCATGTTATCTGATCTTTGGAGGGCCTGCTCATACCTCCGTATTGCTTTATCAATTTTAATCATATTCGAGCGTTCAGCGGCGCTGCTCCCTTTAGCCAGATCGATTCGGACATTTTTCAGGTCGTTAACCAGAGCCGCCGCCCCATGAATGCCCACATAGGCTTCGCTTCCCTTTTTGACCTTGTCCATAATATCGATGACTTTACGCCCGGACTCGCCCTTGCTGATCAGCCATTCCTGGTTTTCATTGACAGCACTGGCAACACCCCATAAAGCTTTGGCGGCCGCATTGGCCGCTTTTTCTGCAATGGCCAGGCCCCCTTTAGCTATGGTACCCTGGGGTGTTCCGAGTAATACCATATCACCTATTTTTTGTTTGACATCATCTATAGTCATCTTGCCGAACCGGAGAAGAAAGGCCGCCGGTACATATACCGTGCTTCCATCCGGATAGACCTTAATACCAACTTTCTGTTCCGGCTTGAAGTTAACGCCGTCCGGTTTGAATACTTCATCCGGGAGGGTCTTGATTTCATTATTGAACTGACCTGTCCCAACCAGGCTCCCGGATGGTTGCTTGCCATATTCCCAGACCCTGGTAGGATAGTGAACATTTATATCTCCATTATCGTTCAAACGGACTAATGGTTTCGCATCGCCGGTATAGGTATACCTGACAGGGAAAACCGGGACTCTCTCTGTACCCGTCTGACCTGCCAGTCTTGCTTTATCTGCCCACCGTTGAATCGCACTCTCGACCCGGCCAAGCTGTATTTTTAAGTCCTGGCCCTTGCCATCCAGCAAAGCATCAAAACAGGCCATTATGGCTTTTTTACCCAGCGGGTCTTTAAGGGCAGCGTCGAGACCTTCATCGGAAATTCCGCTGATGATATTGGTGGCCGTCTGGACCCTGTCCGCCTCTCTAAGGGAATTCTGGATGTGGTCATGTAACATTTTTCCAGGGCCCATGCGATCCAGTGAACCATAGCGCGGGAGGGTCTTGTAATCCACCGGGACTGATCCGGGAACCAGAGCTTCGGAGATCCGATTGTACTGCTTCTGGGCCTCTTTCCTATCGCTGGCATTGTATGAGCCGCCAGACAAACGCTCACGGAGTTCGGCTAAAGCCTTAAGGCCGGCGCTTGTCTCTCTAAGTACCTGAATCTCAGCCGTAGTCAACTCTTTAGCTTTGGTGAGTGCGATCTTATCTTGCTGGCCGGGGTTGTCACGCGCTTCCTGGTGAAGAAATTCGAGAAAAGCCTCTGCATTACTGTATCTGCCAATGCCCTGCGCCATCTGGGAAGAGGAGATTTTTTGTGGCGGCATCACATTATCTGAATGCAGCAGCCGTCTGGCCAAGGCTCGATAAGCTTGGTCAGAACTGCGCAACAATTCAACGTTGGCAATCAGGATGGTATCCAGGCCATCCTGCGTCTTTTTCAGGCTGGCAACTTGTTCCGGGGTCAAATCTTTAAAGATATTGAAGGCAGCCTTTGAGCGGTCAAGTCCTGGTCTATGTAAATGCTCCAGCACAGCGGCTTTGATTCGGGCGTGATCGTTTTGCCCCATAATTCTAACGGGCTTATCGACCTTATTAGGCAGGTTTGAAGATTCTTTTTCGCCTGCGGCCCACTGGCGGTCCCTCAGGGCCTCGGCTTCGAAGTGCTCTCTGGCGGTCGTCTTATTTTTGTC
>JAGDMY010000101.1 GCA_017860765.1 Chloroflexota bacterium
GACCGTATCCGCGATCATTTTGCTGATCGGAATTTTTGTTCTGTTATATAGCTCATAGCGTTCGCCCTCCATTTTGCCTGGAGCGCCACATGACAGGAAGAACTCAAAATCCGGCCTTAATGTTTCGGCGAAACCCAGGTACTTCTTTCCCCCAAAGCAGCCAACCGAATCAGTGCCGAAGCCGAGGGAGCGACCGTTTCTTACCTCTACCATTGCCCCTATCAAACAGCGCGGCACCGAGCCGGGCTTGACGAGCTCTGCTTGCCCTTCTTTATCACTGTAATAAAAGGTGATAGGAAGCTCTGCCCGGTTGAAGTACTTCCGCCACAACCCAAGAACTTTCTCCTTGAATTCTATATCCATGAATTACACTCCTCCTGATTTACCTTCTACGTCTAAATCATAGCAATGGTGGTTTTAACAAGATCTAAGGAATTGAGGTTTCAAGATCCACAAATAACCGTGTTAAAGCTCACAAGCTGGTTTTATGTTCCTTGATCAGAATTAGCGAAAGGGCGGCGACCAGGACTACTATGCCAAAAATCAACCAGGCTGGATTATAGGATGTGGTCCTATCCACTATATAGCCAAAAAGGGGAGGGCCGGCAATCGCGCCGATCATTCCCAGACTCATCGCCCAGCCCAAACCTGCAGCGGTCATATCCCTGCTCGAAATCTCAGTGGCAAAGGCCATAAAAACCCCATTCCAGCCAAAGGCAGTGGCCCCGAGGATAACCATCATGAAGAAGAGCAGCCCCCAGGGCAGCCCGGAGATTCCCATTGACAGGACTATGGCTAAAGTCCCGCTTATAATCCCGATGATGGTTAAGGGGGTTTTTCTTTTTCCGCCAAAGGCTCTATCGCTCAGAGACCCCCACATAATACGACCTACTGCGCCGCCAATATTAGTCACCATCAAAAAGGCACCGGCTTCAATAGCGGGCATCCCTTTGACCTGTACCAGCTGCAATACCAGGTAGGTAGAAATGCTAATTTGCAGGGCACCATAGGCCCCGCAGGCCAGTCCCAGATGCAGCAGTCTTTTATCGCCCAACAAGCGGCGGAAAATTGCCAGGGCTGGACTTTGCGGCGCCGGTGAACGCGAGGACCGGTCTCGAAAGACCAGGAAACCCGCAACGACGACTACCATAATAGCAGCCCCCAGAATTAAGGTGGTATTGCTCCAGCCAAGCCCTGTAGCCAGGACGGGAATTATAACGGCTCCTACGGCAGAGCCGATGGTCACAGCTGACTGTTTGATGCTCAGGGCCGTAGCCCGGCTCCTGGGCGAAAACCAGTGCACCAGTGCCATGGAGGTGGAGGGACCGGTAAAGGCATAGCCGATTCCGGCCAGAAAAATCAGGACATAACCCGTGCCCACATTGTCGACCCTTGAAAATAGGGCAAAAAATACCCCCAGCATACCTGTCACCAGCAGAAGTCGCCGCACACCGAACCGGTCGATCAGCCAGCCAGCCGGCAGGCCGAAGATCATTACAGCCAGATTTATCAGTGAATTGAATAGCCCTAACTGGGTCCGGTTTATATTCAGGGCTTCCAGCAGAAAAGGGGCCAGCGGACCGAAGGAAAAAACTGTCATGGAAAGAATCGTCTGGAGCGAAAAGACGGTTCCTAAGATGACCCAGCGATAGCTGGCATTTTCCGGCCCTTGTTTCAATGTCCTGGCCCCATCTCCCGAAAAATAATCCTGCGCTACAGTGATCTTCCAGGGAATTTCCCAATAATACTAATGGGATATTCATTGATCGTCAACTTTATCGGGCAGGATTCTAAGAGGGTGGTGGAGAGGTGGCCAGGGTGACTGCGACCGTGTTCTCAGTGTTGCCACGGTAATAAGTGATGTTCACCTGCCGGCCTATCTGGTAACCATGCATGAGGTTGTTGAAATCATCTACCGAAGCGATATCCTGGTTATCTACGGCGGTAATTACATCCCCGGGCTGGATCCCGGCTTTATCCGCCGGGCTGCCACTGGCCACCTGGGTCACCAGAACACCCTGGCTTAATGGCAGATTGTATCTCAAGACTACCAACCGGTCCACGGTATAGAGGCTTACCCCAATCCAGGGGCGGATGGCATAGCCAACTTTGATAAGATCACTGATGATGGGCAGCGCCACCTTGGTGCTGATGGCATAGCCCATGCCTTCCACGCCCACCTGACTCACTTTGATGCTGGTAATGCCGACTATCTTGCCTAAGAGGTCTACCAATGGACCTCCACTATTGCCGGGGTTGATGGCCGCATCTGTTTGTATTAAATCATACATGGTCTCTCCCGGGGCGACAGATATAGACACTCCCAGGGCCCCCACGATTCCTTTAGTAGCACTGATGCCCTGGCCCAGGGAGTTTCCCAGGGCGGCTACCCAATCACCGACCCTGAGCTTGTTGGAGTCGTCCACTTTGGCTGCGCGCAGGTTGGGGGCACTAATCTTAATAACCGCTAAATCGGAGACCGGATCGCTGCGTACTAACACCGAGGGGTAATTTCGTCCGTCTTCCAGGGTTATGGTGATGCTGTTAGCGCCTGAAACAACATGGTCATTGGTTATGATCAGGCCGCTGTCATCTATGATCCATCCCGACCCGGCTCCCTCCTGATTCAGGTTGTTGCCGAAAACACTTATGGCGGGAGCGATGGTATTAATGGCCACCACCGAAGGTCTGACGCTGGCCACCGCAGATACAAAGTCCGGAATGCTGGGCAAAAGCGTATTATCGGTGGTAGGGGGAGGGGTAAAGTTGGGATTAATCGGCGCGGGAGTAACAACGGGCAGGGGGGTCGGGCTCGGTCCCAGGCCGAAGTAAACGCAGCTTGAACTCAACCCCGTAATAGCCGCAATAATCAGCAGGATTATACCCAGTTTAAATTGCCTTTCCCTTGGCATTATCAGTACCTCTTATTACATTCTAACAATTTTTGCCTGGTATCATCATTTTAAAATACTTCCCTTGCCTGCACAATGCGGGCCGATATGAATATCAGCTTATTCAACTGGTACTTCGTATAATCATTTTATAGTAACTTAAACCACTATGTTATATCATGAAAAAAGTGTGGTAACGGGTGATAAGCTAACACAAAGTCACGCTCCCGCAGCTCCAGTTGTACGCATCCAGAACCTGCGTAAGGTTTATGCTGTGACCCAGCAGGAACCCGGGGCCAGGGCGGCAATGCAGGGCCTCGTGCGCCGGCACAGGTCAGAAATTGCGGCAGTAGATGACATCTCTTTCGATCTGGAATCCGGCGAAATCGTAGGTTTCCTGGGTCCCAACGGGGCCGGCAAAACTACCACGCTGAAAATGCTTTCCGGTCTATTACATCCCACATCGGGCGAAGTAAATGTGCTGGGCTATGTTCCCTGGAAGCGAGAGAAGCCTTTTCTGCGTCAGATTACTCTCGTAATGGGCCAGCGCAATCAATTGATATGGGATATTCCGGCCATGAGCTCGTACGAACTGAACCGTGTCATTTATCGCATCCCGGAGGATAACTATCGCCGTACCCTGGCGGAATTGACTGAACTATTGGAATTAGGGCCCTTGCTGCACAAACCTGTCCGCAATCTCTCCCTGGGGGAAAGGATGAAATGTGAAATCGCAGCCGCTCTTCTGCACCAGCCGAAGGTAGTTTTTCTGGATGAGCCTACTATTGGCCTGGATGTAACAATGCAGCGGCGTATCCGCTCTTTCATCGCCGAATACAACCGCCGGTTTGGGGCTACCGTGCTTCTGACCAGCCATTATATGGCCGATGTCGAAGCTCTGTGCAAACGGGTAGTGGTCATTCACCATGGCAAGCTCCTTTTCGATGGAGAGTTATCCCGACTGGTACAGAAGTTCACGGAACACAAGACGGTCATTGTGCAAATTGCAGATTGTGAGAATGATCTGGCTTCTTACGGTCAGGTAATTTCCTGCAAAGAAGGGCGGTTCACCCTCCGCATTCCCAAAGCAGAAACAGCTAAAGTCACGGAAAGGCTTCTGGCCGACCTTCCGGTGGTAGACCTGCTGGTGGAAGACCCCCCTATCGAAGAAGTTATTGAGCGGGTTTTTGCCCAGGGGAAGCTATGAAATTTCTGGTTGGATTATATGTCCAGCAATTCAAAACCACTCTGGCTACCATGTTAGCCTATCGTGCCATGCTGCTCATATGGATGATAGGTCAGGTCCTGGAACCCCTGGTATACCTGATTGTGTGGTCCATAGTCTCCAATAATAACGGGGGCAGCGTGGGCGATTATACCACCAGCCAGTTTGCCGCTTATTACATACTGCTGATGCTGATCAATCAGGTATCTTATACCTGGATCATGTATGAATTCGAATATCGTGTCCGGGAAGGCATTCTCTCTTTCTCTCTGTTACGACCGGTACATCCAATTCACTCGGATATTGCAGATAACCTTTCTTCAAAGTTAATCACCACTCCTTTCATGGTAGTGGTGGCAGCTGTATTTGCTGTCTTTTTCCATCCTTCTCTCGCTCCGCAGCCGTGGGCGATCCCCCTTTTTCTCGCGGCTTTAGCTCTGGCTTTTGCGGTCCGCTTTCTTCTGGAATGGACTCTGGCCCTGGCGGCCTTCTGGACTACCCGGGTCAGTGCGATCAACCAGACCTATTTCGTAGTAATGCTCTTCCTTTCGGGGCAGTTTGCCCCGCTGACGCTTTATCCCTCCTCAATACAGGCTCTGGCTTATATATTACCCTTCAGGTGGTTGATAACCTATCCTATCGATCTTATTTCCGGGCGCTTAACTCTGAATGAAGCTTTGATAGGGCTGGGAGCCCAGGTGATCTGGCTGATGATCTGCTACGTCATCTTGCAGGTGGTGTGGAGGCGGGGCCTGAGGGTTTATTCGGCGGTGGGGGCGTGAATTATATCCGTCTAATCGTGGCCTTTTTCCGGCTGGGAATCATGGGCGAAACTGCCTACCGGGTCAATTTCTTTCTTCAACTATTTCAATCCATCCTCAGCCTGGGAGTGGCCGTAATCGGATTGGCGGTTGTATTTTCCTATACGGATTTGCTGGGAGGTTGGGGACCGGAGGAAATCCTGGCCCTGGTGGGAGTATATCTTTTTGCCGGCGGCATTATCGGACTGGTCATTCAACCGGGCATGCAAAGATTTATTGAATCTGTCCGGGACGGCACGCTGGATTTTATTCTTGCCAAGCCCGAAGATGCTCAGCTGCTGGTAAGCATCCAGGAGGTGAATATCTGGAGCCTGATAGATATTGCCCTGGGACTGGGAGTCTTAATTACTGCCCTGATCCGGCTGGGGGAGAAGGTAGGGGTCGGGCAGGCCGGAGAGTTCATTCTGATGCTATTAGCCGGAGCAATTATCATATATAGCTTCTTCCTTATTCTGGCTACACTTTCTTTCTGGTTTGTGAGGGTGGAGAATATTTTGGTAATTTTCCAGAGTATGTATGAAGCTGGCCGCTGGCCGGTGAGCCTGTATCCAGGCTGGCTGCGCTACGGGTTGACTTTCGTTATACCCGTGGCCTTTGCAACCACAGTGCCTGCTGAAGCTCTCACGGGGCGTCTGGGCTGGGAGACTATGTTAATCGCGGTGGCATTAGCACTTGTCCTGTTCATCGCTTCCCGGGCCTTTTGGAGAATCGGACTGCGACATTATTCCGGAACATCGGCCTGAGAGTGTCCGACAGCTTCATGGGGCAAGGTATTTGACAAACCAGTCCTGCGCCAGCTCGGCGACCCGCTCCAGGGCTCCTGGTTCTTCGAAAAGATGGGTGGCACCCGGGACAATGATCAACTTTTTTTCGGCTGGGATACCCGCCAGCGCCTTACGGTTCATTTCAATGACCGGAAAGTCATTGCCACCAACTATGAGTAG
>JAGDMY010000316.1 GCA_017860765.1 Chloroflexota bacterium
CGGCAGCCCCACCTCCGGCAACTTCGTCCCCAGCACCGCCGCCTGGAAGCCCAGCCCCGGCGGCTATTAAAATTGGTGTCATGACTTCGGTAACCGGACCGGATGCCTCCTCTGGTGGCCCGTCACAGTTTGCCTACCAGCTCGCTATCGATGATATCAATAAGGCTGGAGGAGTATTTGTTAAGGCCTACAATAAAAAAATCCCCCTGGCGATGGACCTGAGAGATAACCAGACTGACCCCGAGAAGGTAATGGCCTCTGCCGAACAAATCAACGCTGATGGCTGCCCCGTGGCGGTAGGTACCACCCTGGGCGGCATCGCCGCCAGCCTATTTGAAAAGAATAAACTGCCCTTTGTGGTAGGACAGCAGAGCATCGTGGCTTTAACCAAGGCCGGTTTCAAATATTATTTCAATATTGATAAACTCAACAGCGGTCAGTCTGCCGGCATCTTCGCCATGACTGCCAGCCTTCCCAAGGGCTCAGTGCCTACCAAATGGGCTTTTCTCGAGGAACAGGCAGATTGGGTAATAGAACTGGCGGGAATTATGAAGCAGGATGCAGCCAAGCAGGGAATCACGTTTAGCTATGAAGGCCAGTATCAGATGCTGGCCCCCGATATGAGCCAGCTTCTCATCGGAGCCAAGAATTCAGGTGCTGAGGTTATTGTCGGCGCGCCCACGACGCCTGACGCCATTACCCTGTTGAAGCAAATGCTGCAATTGAACTATCATCCTAAAGCCATTATTTTCTTCCGGGCTGGCGACGACCCATCCTGGGGAGACCTTGGTCCTCTGGGCAACTATGTTATCGGTTCTCCTCAATGGACAGCCGGACTCATGTATAAGGATCCGGGAGTTCAAGCCTTGGTAGCCGCCTGGAAAGCCAAATCCGGCAAAGATGGTGGAAATCCTTGCCTCGGGCCTTCCTACGCTTCAATCCAACTGGTAGCCGCAGCTATCGAAAAAGCGGGTTCGCTGGATAGAAGTGCTATCAGAGATGCTATTGCTTCCATAGATGTGAAGACTGTCATTGGTCAGATTAAGCTCGACCCCACCGGTGTAAGAATAGATGCCCCTCTCACCGTTGAACAATGGCAAAACGGAGTAATGCAGCTGGTATGGCCCGTGGGACCGGATAATGATACCAAACCGGTCATCTGGCCCATTCCCCAGCAATAAAGGGATTGTTCAAAAGAAAGCCGTAACCGCTGTGACCGTTGGTTACGGCTTTCGCTCAGAAAGGCCAAAGCAAAGTTTTCCGATAATAGAGCCTTATTGACCTGAAATCATCTGCGGAAAAGGTTATGGCATTACTGGAAATAGAAAATCTTTCCAAATCCTTCGGCGGCGTAATGGCCGTTCACCATGTCAGTTTTGTCCTTAAGCAGGGAGAGATATTAGGGCTTATCGGTCCTAATGGGGCCGGAAAAAGTACCATCTTTAATCTCATCTGTGGAGTTGATAGACCGGATGGCGGCCGGGTCAGATTCGAGGGGCAGGATATCACCGCTATGGCGCCATACAAGATTTGCCAGAAAGGCATTGCCAGGACGTTCCAGCTGGTTAGGCCCTTCAACCAGCTCAGTCCCCTGGATAATGTTTTGGTCGGCAGGAATTACGGGAGTGCGCCGGCTGCCAGCATGAAGCAGGCCAGAGAAGAAGCCGAAAAAATCCTGGTTTTGACCGGGCTGGCCAACAAGCGGGTTAAAATGGCAGCTATGCTAGGTCTGGTCGACCGCAAGCGGCTGGAGATCGCCCGGGCGTTGGCTACCAGGCCCAGGCTGCTCCTGCTGGATGAAATGATGGCCGGCCTGAATTTGAGCGAAATGGATGCCGCCATTGCTTTAATCAGGCGAAGCTTATCTGGGTAAGGCCAAACCATGTTAGATGTCAACCATCTGGATGTTTATTACGGCGACCTTCAAGCGCTGTGGGACATCTCTCTGACTATCGAAGATGGGAGAATTGCAACCCTGGTAGGTTCGAACGGTGCCGGAAAAAGCACCGTAATGAAAGCTATCTCGGGACTGCTCAAACCGAAAGTCGGAGAAATTATTTTTGATAATGTCCGCCTTGACAGGCTGCCGGCCCACCGGATTGTGGAAATGGGCGTCTGTATGGTCCCCGAAGGTCGCAGACTGTTCCCTAATATGAGCGTTCTGGAAAACCTGGAGATAGGCGCTTCTCCGAAACAGGCCAGAAGAATGAGGAATGATACACTCTCCTGGATTTACCAGGTCTTCCCCATTCTGCAGGAGAGGGCCAAACAGAAAGCTGGCACACTCAGCGGGGGTGAACAGCAGATGTTAGCCATCGGTCGGGCCCTGATGTCCCAGCCCAGGCTGCTGCTGATCGATGAGATGTCTCTGGGGTTGAGCCCCATAATAGTGCAGGAGATTTCCCGGGTCCTCAAAGAAATCAACCGTACCAAAAAGCTCACGATACTGCTGGTAGAGCAAGATGTTCAATTAGCTCTATCGCTGGCTGATTCAGGGTATATCATCGAAAATGGTCGAATTGTGGGACAGGGCAGATCTGGAGACCTCTTGTGCAGTGACCAGGTTAAAGAGGCCTACCTGGGGATTAGTGCCAGCGGGAAGGCAGAATAAAGATGGAGAATGTAGCCCAGGTACTGCTTATCGGCGTCATCGTGGGCGCCTTATACGGGCTGGCCGCACTGGGCTTCGGTCTAATCATGGGCGTGATGAAATTTGTGAACATCGCTCATGGCAGTTTTATCATTCTCGGCGGCTTTATTTGCTATTGGATCTTTACGCTGTTGCATGTCGACCCCTATTTGTCGATTCCTCTGGTAATGATCGCCATGTTTATTGTGGGGATAATCCTTTATCGATTGATATTTTCTCCGCTGTTGAAACTGCCCCGTCCCGAAATGCGTCTGGACAAGTCCCTCTTGATTACATTCGGGGTAATCTGGATGCTGGACAACCTCGAGATCCTCTTCTGGACCCCCAATTCCAAGAGTGTTATCACTTCCTACGGCTTTAGCACGGTGAACATATTTGGGGCAGGACTGAGCTACACCGGCCTGATAGGTCTGGGGCTGGCGGTCCTGGCAGCCGTAGGTTTATATATCGTTCTTACCCGGACCTATTTCGGAAAACATGTCAGGGCGGCCACTGAAGACTCCGGAGCTGCCAGCCTGAGCGGGGTCAATGTTCAACGTACATACCTGATTTCCTGCGGTATTGCCGCGGCGCTGGCCGGTCTGGCTGGCATTGTGGTGGTCACCAGTTATTCGGTTACGCCGGGCAGTGGGTTAAACTGGCTGTTGACGGCCATGGTAGTGGTAGTGCTGGCTGGAGAAGGGAACATAACCTACCTGCTTCCCGCCGGAATCATCCTGGGCCTGATACAATCGGCCAGCACGCTGTTTATAAGTCCGGCTTACCAGCAGCCGATCGCCCTGATCATATTCATCCTGATTATCATATTCAGACCGCACGGGCTATTTGCGAGGAGGTAATGGGTCGGTAAGATGGGCCTGAACTGGAAAAAATTGTCTATATCCGCCCTGGTACTCCTGGTTCTGGTACTGGTGCCCCTGTTCATCAATCT
>JAGDMY010000102.1 GCA_017860765.1 Chloroflexota bacterium
GGCGTCCTCTTCCAGATTGGGGCTTTCGCAAATTACCGCGCCTTTGACCTCTTGCTCCTTCAACGCCTGCAGCAGCTCGGTATATTTGAAATCTGACTCCCTGAGATTGAGGTGCATGATTTCCCCGCTCTTATTGCTGTAATTAATGCCGGAAACGTGAAGATGCAGGTTGTCCAGGGCCGGACGGCCCAGTCTCTTTTCGACCTGATTGAGCACGGACTTGAACTCATAATAGGAGTTGTATTTACCGGTGCGGGCGTGAAGATGAGCGAAGTCCAGGCAGGGTGCCAGGCCCTCGACTTCGCTGCAAAGATTAAGCAGCTCTTCCAGACTGCCAAACTGGCTGATTTTCCCCATTAACTCCGGGCGGAGCCAGATAAACTTGTTTTCCCGCTTGATTTCAGCGACTATGCCGGTCAGGAGTTGCTTCACCCGGGCATAGACCTCTTCCGGGCTATCTTTCATGTAAAAAGCAGTATGGAAGGCTATATCGGCAGCCCCGCATAAGGAGCCGACATGGGCAGTCTGGACAAGTCGGTCCTGGCTGGAGATCAGCTTGTCGTGCTCGTGGGCATTCAGATTAATATAATAGGGAGCATGGGCGGTAAGCCTGACCTTCAATTTTCGGGCGGTGCTGGCGACCTGGTCAGCCTCCATGTCCGTCATGCGGACGCCGTAAACGAACTCCAGCTCGGTGCATCCTAGACCCAGCTCAGCGATGCGCTTAATCCCATTAATCGTACCCTTCGGCCTGGCACTGGTATGAGGAGCGCCCCCGGTTCCGAAAAGCAACCCCGCCATCCGCGCACTCCTTTTTGCTTAATAGTACAGTAGATTAGTACTCCGTGCAAGAAGTACTAGAGAAAAGCCCCCGGTTTTTAGCCGGGGACAAAGTGTGTGTTATAATAAAATCGAAAAGCACACCGGGAGTGGATGACTGGAAGGTATAGACCTAGCGCATAAAATAGTAAACATGCTTAGTGACAAGCAGGCCTCGGATATTGTCTTACTGGACACCCGTGAGGTCTGCAGTTTTACCGACTACTTCATCATCTGCACCGGAGAGAGCACCCGCCAGGTAAAAGCTATCGCCGACACCGTCTCCGAAAGTCTGAAGAAGGAGAATATCCACCCCCTCCACGCCGAAGGCACCCCTGACTCGGGGTGGGTCCTGCTCGATTTCGGGGACGTGGTGGTCCACGTTTTCGGCTCCTTCGAACGCGACTATTACCAGCTGGACAAGCTCTGGGAAAAGGCCTGCACCAAACTCAGGGAGCCTTAAAAAAACCCCGCTATCTCTCCACGAATTCTTTTTTTGTGAAAAAGAGGCTGATTTCTTTTTCCGCGTTCTCCGGAGAATCTGAACCATGTACCGAGTTGCGCTGAAGGTCTATGCCAAAGTCCCGGCGGATAGTACCGGCCTCTGCTTTTTGGGGGTTGGTAGCGCCCATGGTCCGGCGGGCTACTTCGACGGCATTCTCCCCCTCGAAGACCGCTGCGATGACAGGATAGGAAGTGATATATTCGATCAAGTCTTTGAAGAACGGTTTGCCGGTATGTATGGCGTAATGCTGGTTTGCCAGGGCCTCATCGATATGGAGCATCTTCAGGGCCACGAGCTTGAGCCCGGCGCCTTCCAAACGGGCCAGGACGGCCCCCCCCAGATTCCTTTCCATGGCATCCGGCTTGACCAGTATCAGAGTTCTCTCCATGTTGTCTCCTTAATATCTCCTTAACTCATTCTTGCGGTCCTTCCTCCCGCAATCCGACGACGAACTGGGTCGAGGTGGCTTCAGCATAGATGTTGCCGTCTTTATCAGCCAGTACGGCGGCAGTCTCAATTAACCTTTTAGCTTTCCGGGTGATGGAGCAGGTTACGGTATAGGACTTCCCGATGGGGACCATCTGGCGATATCTGACCTGCATTCTGGCGGTCACATTATTGTAACCGGCGAACATCGCCACCCAGCCCATGGCTTCGTCCAGGGCACAGGCCGTGATGCCTCCGTGGAGGTAGCCATCCCAGCCCTGGAAGTCCTCTCCGGGCGTGAACTCTGCGTGGGCAGTCTGGGTTTGAGCTTGCCACTGGAATTTCAATTTTAAACCGATAGGATTGGAGACGCCGCAGCCAAAACAGTGGCTGTAATCTTTAGAGGGCGTCAAATCTAATTTCACCCAGTTTTGCATGACTCTCCTTGTCTCAGGGCTTTTTACGTTCGGTAATAGGGGGTCTTCTCAAATAAATCGGCTGTAAGCTGGCCGCGTTATCGCAAATCCCGTCCTCGAGGCGGCGGAGGCCCAGTTCGGCCAGAAAAGCCGCCCGCCGCAGCTGCCCGGCCGGAGGCGGAATAACCGCCCGGGTTTTAAACAGCCTTTTAAACTGAGCGGCCGTAGATGCCTCAAACTCTCCGCAGAAAATAGTCCTCTCTTTTAATTCAACTGCCAGAGTTGCGGGGGTAGTCAGGTGTTCGGCTGACAGACGGGTCCAGCCCTGGCGCGGTTTTTTCTGATAGACGGCCACGGCGATTTCATCCCGCCCGGCATTCTGGACGGCACATACCGGCCAACCTGTTTCGGCATGCTCGTAAGCAGCGGCTTCCAGAGTACTGATGCCGACCAGCGGGATTTGCAGGCTGAAGGCCAGACCTTTGGCAGCGCTTACTCCCACGCGTAAACCATTGAAACTGCCGGGACCAATTGCCACCACCACAGATTGAGCGCAGCGGATATCCAGCCCGCTTTTTTTTAGCAGGAAATCCAGGGCCGGATAAAGCTCCACGGTGTGATTTTGCCCGCAACGCCAGGTCAGTTCGGCGATAATTCGGCCATCCCGGGCCAGGGCCAGGCTGGCGATATCGGTCGAGGTATCAATGGCAATCAGCATGCTGCTCTTTCTTCAGAAGCGGTCTGAGCTGGTCCAGAAGCTGGCGGTATCGCCTGCCGTGAGGGACCAGTTTGAAGCCCCGCTCAGTATCGCTCAAATAATCTATTTTAACCAGCAGATGTTCGACTGGCAATATGCTTAAACCCTTCTCCGCCCACTCCACAACGCTAAGGCCGCGACCTGCCAGGTAATCCTCCAGGCCCAAGTCCGAAATCTCCTCGAGGCGGTCGAGGCGGTAGAGATCGATGTGGTACAAAGGCAATCTGCCCTGGATCTCCCGCACCAGAACAAAGGTCGGGCTCAACGCATATTCCTGACTTCCCAGCCCCCAAACGATGCCCTGGGTCAGACAGGTCTTCCCCACCCCCAGGTTGCCGCTCAACAAGTAAATATCTCCCGCCTGCGCCAGTTCACCGAGGCGGGAACCCAACTGGCGGGTCTCTTCAGGACTATGACTGATTAATTTAAGAGACTTCCTGCTTTGCCCAGCACGCATCTATTTTCTCTTGAAATGGTCCCAACCGGTCTTTTCCGGGCGGGAACGTTTACCCTCCCTGTCCATCAGAATCACCTGCCCGACGTTCCCGGCGACAATCTCTCCGATAATGCTGACCGGACAGGATGAAGCTTGACGGAAACGCTCGATAACCGCTGGCCTGGCAGTGAAGAGCAACTGGTAGTCCTCCCCGCCGGAAAGGGCCATTTCAAAGGATTTTGCCCCGAAGGCTGCGGTCACTTCCGGGCGGATCGGCAGTCTTTCGGCTTCAACGATGGCGCCTACACCGCTGGCCTGGCAGATATGGCCGAGATCGGCCAATAGCCCATCGCTGATGTCTATCGCCGTCTTTACTCCCTTCTCTACCAGCAGCTTCCCCTCGACCAGGCGGGGCTCAGGTTGAGCGAAGGCCCGCTTGAGGCAACCGCCAAGGGGGGCGGGGAAATCCAGCTTTTGGGTCAAAATCGCCAGGCCGGCCGCAGCGGTACCCAGCCAGCCCGTGACAGCAATCCGGTCGCCGGGCCTGGCGGAGGACCGGGAGAGGAATTTACCCTGCGGGTCGGCGGTACGGCCGAGCACACTGACATCAATAAATACCACCGGTGAACCGCTCATATTGCCGCCGATGATTGCCGTACCGGAAAGTTTGGCCAACTTCAACATCCCGCGATAAAGCGAGGCTACATCTTCCACTTCCGTATCCAGGGGCAGACCCAGAGACACCATGGCATAGCGCGGGAGGCCCCCCATCGCCGCAAGATCGCTGAGATTAATGGCCAGCGATTTCCAGCCGAGGTCCTCCCAGGAGATGATATCCAGATTAAAATGGACCCCCTGCACCTGGCAGTCCACTTTGGCCAACTGGTTGGCGGCATCACCGCGCCAGACGGCGCAGTCGTCGCCGATGCCGGCGAGCAGGTTTTGCCAGGACTCGGCTTGATCGTCCCGGGCTTCCTGGACCATTTTGGCTACCAGGTCAATCAGGCCGAACTGGCCTAATTCTGAGACTTTCATCGGTTGAAATTATAACATATTGCAGGGCCTTAACCTATTTTTGAGACTGGGCTGGCGGCTTATTGAGAAAACCCCGGATTATCTGTAATATTATTGTACGCCAATGCTTAATTTAAGGAGGACTACCATGGCCAATACCAGTGAGAACCTGCAGGCTGCGTTTGCCGGAGAAAGTCAGGCCAGTCGCAAGTATCTCTATTTTGCCGAGAGGGCCGATAAGGATGGCCAGGCTCAAATAGCCAGACTCTTTCGCGCTGCTTCTGAGGCCGAAACCGTGCACGCTCGCAACCACTTAAATGCCCTGAAGGGCATCGGCCCGGTGATTGACAACCTGAAGGCTGCTATCGGGGGCGAGTATCACGAATTTAGCGCAATGTACCCGGGATTCATCGATCAGGCCAGGGCCGAAAGCAGCTCTCAGGCCGAAGTCAGCTTTGACTGGGCCAATAAAGTGGAGAAAATTCACCACGGTCTGTATCAAGCGGCCTTGAAAGACGTGGAGTCCGGGAAGAAAGCAGACAATAAACCCTACTTTGTTTGCCAGAGGTGCGGTAACACGGTCCTGGGCGAAGCTCCGGACAAATGTCCCGTCTGCAGCGCTCCCAAGACCATGTTTAAAAGGATCGACTAGTTTTAATAAGCTTCAGTTCCTCTTCCCGGGAGGCCACTTTGCCGTCCAGGCGGGCTTCCCGGAGAATCTCCAGGACTTCTTTAATCCGCGGCCCTGAAGCCATTCCCATATCCATCAGGTCGGCACCGGTGATGGCAGGGTGGATGAAACGCAGCTTGTTTAAATAGAGTTCGATGCGCTGCCGGACCAGTGGGCTCCCGGACTCCATAAGGTTAGCCAGGATGGCCACCTGGTGATACCGGTGAAGGCAGCGGTGAATCTGGCTGGGCGTCATCTCCGCCGCGGCCAGGCACGGTAATTGGTTCTTCAAATGCAGGGTTTCCTGCAGGATTTGAGACACGCTGCGGGTAAACTTGAGATAAGCGATCCAATCTTCTAAGGCCTCAGGACTCAGCCGGTAGACCAGGAAGGCCAGGTACAATTCTTCGGGTGGGGAGTAGGGCTGCATTAACCCGCGGGCCCTGGTAAACATCTTTGCCAGCCACAGGCCGGCTTCCACAGCCGGAGACATTCTGGCCAGCAGCCCCAGCTCATCGGCCCGCAGGAGGGCTTTCTCCGGCCTTTCTTCTTCGAGAACCAGCTCCAGCTCGTGACGGATGCGGTCTCCGCTGATGACATCCAGATAGGAGATATCCCGCTTAAGCAGGTCCAGGGTATGCCGTTCGATCTTGAAGTCCAACCGCTGTTCGTAGCGCACAGCCCGCCAGATGCGGGTGGCGTCGTCCCGGAAGCTGTAATCATGCAGGACCCGGATGCGGCCTTTCTCCAGGTCTTCCCTGCCCCGGTACAGGTCAATCAATTCTCCATAATGC
>JAGDMY010000103.1 GCA_017860765.1 Chloroflexota bacterium
AGGCAACCGGGGCCTTTCCCCCAGCCAGCAGGCCGACCCGGATATGTTCGTCCACATTGTAGAGCGAAGGAGTGACGGTATTGTCATCCGGGGGGCCAAGGCGAATATCACGGGCACCGTCAATTCCCACGAAATGTTGTTAATGCCGACTCTCAGGATGCAGGAAAATGAGAAGGACTTTGCTGTTAGCTGTGCGGTGCCCACGGATGCCAGGGGAATCACGCATATTTACGGGAGACAGTCCTGCGACACCCGTAAACTCGAGCCGGGAGATATCGATATCGGCAATTATAACTTCGGCGGACATGAAACGCTGAGCGTCTTCGAAAATGTTTTCGTCCCCTGGGAACGGGTCTTTATGTGCGGGGAATACGACTTCAGCGTGATGCTGGTAGAGCGGTTCGCCGCCTACCACCGGCAAAGCTACGGCGGCTGCAAGCCGGGCATTGCCGATGTCCTGATCGGGGCCGCGGCCTCGATGGCAGATTATAACGGAGTCCGTAAAGCGGCCCACATCCGGGAAAAACTGGGAGAGATGATTCATCTCACCGAGACCATCCACGCCTGCGGTCTGGCCTGCGCCCATCAGGGCTGGAAGACCAAATCAGGCAACTACCAGGCCCATATCCTTCTATCTAATGTCTGCAAGCATAACGTGACCCGCTTCCCCTACGAAATTACCAGGTTGGCCGAGGACATCGCCGGAGGTCTTCTGGTGACTACCCCTTCTGAAAAGGACTTCAAGCATCCGGAAATTGGTAAACTGGTGGATAAATATCTCAAGGGGGACCCGAAATATTCCGCTGAAGAGCGGTACCGTATGCTGACTTTAATCCATGCCATCTCCTTTGGTGTTGTAGCTCCCAGCTACCGTACCGAGTCGATGCACGGGGCCGGTTCGCCGCAAGCCCAAAAAATAATGATTGAACGCGAAACTGATATGCAGGCTAAACAGAAGATGGCCCGCCGGATAGCCGGCATCGAGCCAAGGGAAGACCCGCTGGGTCAATAAAGAGAAAGGAGGTGACACCGGATGCCGTATTTTCTTTGTCCTAAAAAAGTCCTTTATGGAAAGGGGATACTGAAAAGACTGGGGACTGAAATTGAGGGGCGTGGCCAGAGAGCTGTCCTGATTACCGATAAAGTTATGGTCAAATCCAGCGCCGAGCTCGTGGAAACCGTTAAAAATGCAGGCTACACCGTCCAGGTCTGGGACGGCGCGCAGCCTGAGCCGTCGACTACTGTGGCTAATGAAGCGCGCCAGGTGCTGCAGCAACACGATCCGCAACTGGTCATCGGGTTCGGCGGCGGCTCGGTGATCGATACTGCCAAGGCAGCCTGGGTTCTCTGGGAAAACCCGGCCATAACCACGGATATTACCTCGGCTGTAAATGTAAAAACCAGGCTAAACTGGCAAAGAAAGGCCCGCTTTGTGTCGGTTCCTACCACCAGCGGCACCGGATCGGATGTCACCTGGTCAATTGTACTTTCCGAGCCAGCCGGCCATCGCAAGATCGGGTTTGCCAACAACGAGATCGTGCCGGACATAGCCTTGTTGGTCCCGGAGTTTACCGCAGGCATGCCCCGGGGACTGACTGCCAGCACCGGGCTGGATGTTCTGGGACACGCCCTTGACGGGTACACCGCGAGGCAGCAAAATGATTTCAGTGACGGGCTTTGTTTGCAGGCCATGAAGCTGGCCTTCGATTGGCTACCCAAAGCCTGTGCCAACGGGAGTGACCTCACCGCCCGGGAGAAAATGCAAAATGCAGCCACTATTGCCGGACTGGGATTTGGCAACAGCAACACCTCGCTTTGCCACGCTTTGGCCCATTCTATTGGCGCTACCTTCGGAATACCCCACGGGCGGGCGGTAGGCATCGCTCTTCCCTATTCCCTGGAATATATCTCTTCCAATCCTCCCCTGGAAAACGTGCCCGACCCGGTGAAAAGGCTGGAAAGCGCGGCCCGGTTTGCCGGAATTGAAGCCCAATCAGGACAGGAAGCGGCCCAAAAATTAGTCGCCAAAGTCCGGGGCCTGGCCGGGGAGATCGGGGAGCCCCTTAGCTTAAAGGAAGCTGGCGTGGCAGAGACACAGATGGATGCCAGTTTGGAGTCGGTGGCTGCGCTGGCTGCCAAAGATGTTAATATGTACTCCAGTCCCTGCGAATGCAAAGACGAAAAGCTGAAAGGTCTTCTCAGGGCGATTTGGGCCGGTAAGTAACTTAAAATGAATTAGACTAACGAAGGGCAAATTAAATGCCGGTATGTAAATTCGATAATATCAATATTAATTACGAGATCTTCGGAAAAGGTTTCCCTCTGGTATTAAGCCACGGGTACACCGCCAATTGGCAGATATGGGCACCTCAAATAGAGGCCTTGTCGGGTTCCTATCAAGTGATTGTCTATGATGCCCGCGGACACGGACTGTCCTCGGCCCCGGCGGGGGCTGAAAATTATTCTCTGGATATCATGGTAGAGGACCTGCATCAATTGGTAACCCACCTGGGTCTGAAAAAGGCTTACATCGGCGGGCTATCCATGGGAGGCGCTACCTCTCTCGGCTACGTTTATAAACATCCTGAAGGCGTGCAAGCTTTACTGGCCCTGGATATCCATGGGGCTTTCCAGCCCCGGGACCCCCAGGACCAGGGGGTCTTTGCCAAAATCCATGCCGAGGGCGAAAAAATTGCCCTACAAAGGGGTATGGCCGATTTAGCCAGGCATCAGATTGAGGTCGGCGGGGCTTTCCGGCCTATTCTTCAGGATAAGGCTATTCAGGCACGGTATATCGAGGATATGGCCCGCTGTCCGGTCAACGGGTATATCGGAGTTGGTCGGGCCCAGCCCTGGCAGACTGAATGGCAGCGCCAGGCGGCTGACCATATCAACGTACCCACCTTGATCGCGGTGGGGGCTGATGATATCTTCACATTGACCGGCGCCCGTATACTGCATAAGCATATTCAAGGTTCCCGTTTAGTTGAGATTGGGGGCTGTGTGCACGGCACTGCCCAATGGCGTCCCGACCTGATTAACAGGAGTATTCTGGATTTTCTGAAGTTGGTTGAGGCAGGCCAACCGGTAGCCGGCGCGCTGGCCTTTAAATAAGAAACCAATACTTGACATAAAGTATTATTAGCTCAGCTTATAATAGCAAGAATGAATTTTTTGTCCTCCAGAAAGGAAAAAAGGAGTGTCAATGTCAAACGGAGAAAAAACAGTTGTTAAAGGGCTCAGTTTTTGCGGAATTGCCCAGGATGCCAATACTATCCAGGTGGATGTCAAGGACGGCAAGATAATTCGCGTCAGGCCGCTCCATTTCGATTGGAAATATAGTCGCGAATATCTGAAGCCCTGGAAGGTAGAGGCCCGCGGTAAAGTCTATAATGCTTCTATGAAGAGTCTGATTCCGCCGATAACCCTGGCTTATAAAAACCGGGTCAACTCGCCCAACCGCATCATGTATCCTTTGAAGAGGGTAGATTGGGACCCCAACGGCGAGCGGAATCCTCAAAACAGGGGTACCAGTAAATATAAGAGAATCTCCTGGGATGAAGCGCTGGACATCATTGCCAGCGAGATCAGGCGAATGTATAAGCAATACGGTCCGGGAGCCATCCTGGCACAAGCGGACGGTCATGGCGAGACCAAAGTGATCCATGGCCCCCATGGCTGCCAGTTAAAACTGCTGGAACTACTCGGAGGTTACACCCTGCAAAACCGCAACCCGGATAGCTGGGAGGGGACCTACTGGGGGGCCAAGCATGTTTGGGGCGGGGAACCCGTCGGCAAAATGCGTCCTGGTGAGAATCTGGTACCGGACATCGCTCGCAATTCCGAGATGCTGCTATTCTGGGGCTGCGATCCGGAGACTACTACCTGGGGCTGGGGTGGTCAGACGGTTTCCCAGCTATGTTACTGGTTTACCGAACTGGGTATTAAATCGGTCTATGTCTGTCCCGACGTCAACTATGGGACTGCGGTGCATGCTGACACCTGGATACCCATCTTGCCCAGTACCGATTCGGCGATGCAGCTGGCTATAGCTTACACCTGGATAGTTGAGGACACCTATGACAAGCAGTACGTAGCTACTCATGTGGTGGGCTTTGAGGAATTTAAAAATTACGTTATGGGCAAAGAGGATGGAATCCCCAAAACTCCCAAGTGGGCTTCCGGGATTACCGGAGTCCCTTCCAGGACTATCAAGGCCTTAGCCAGACTGTGGGCTTCCAAGAGGACCACGACCGTGCATGCCAATGGCGGCCCCGGCAATCGAGGACCGTACTCCTCCGAAATTGCCAGGCTGGAAGTCTGCCTGCTGGGTATGCAGGGCGTGGGAAAACCCGGCCGCAACCAGTTTAGCACCATTGAGTGGGGCCTTTTCGGTGATGTGCCACCCATGGGCTGGAATTCAGCTCAGCAGCCGCTGGCTAAACCGGTGATGTTTCCTAATGTCCATTCTACTATTAACAAGGGGCATGGAGTACCCCGGCTGCCTACACAAGGCATACCCAAACTCCTGATTCATGATGCTATTTTGGAAGCACCCATCAGCTGGTACGGCACCACCTGGTGTATCGAGAATGTCGCCAACCAGTTTGTGAAATATACCTATCCCATGAAGGGGTATTCTGAAGTGCATATGATTTGGACCGATTCGCCTTCCTGGACCACCTGCTGGAATTGCGGCAACCGCATGGTTGAGGCCTTTAGAAGTCCCCGGGTTGAATTTATGCTTGCCCAGCACCCCTGGTTGGAGAACGATTGCCAGTTTGCCGATATTATCCTGCCGTCAAATACCAAGTTTGAGACGGATGATATTGGAGAGGACTTTTTTACCGTTGAATTCAGGTCTCTTTTTCTGGACCAGAAATGCGTGGAACCTCTGGGTGAGTCCAAAAGTGATTATGAAATAGTCTGTGCCATCGCCGAAAAGCTAGGCGTAGGTAAAGAATACACCGGCGGCAAGTCGGTCCAGGAATGGATAAGGTATGGTTTTGACCATTCCGGCATCCAGGATAAGATCAGCTGGGAACAATTCCAGCAAAACGGATACTTCGCAGTACCTACCGACCCGAACTGGGACAAGGTGGATTCGGGTTTATTCAAGTTTTATAAAGACCCCGAGCATAATCCTCTGGCTACGCCCTCTGGCAAATTGGAATTTTATTCCGCCAGACTGGCCAAGAATTTCCCGGATGATGAGGGGAGGCCCCCGGTTCCCCACTTTGTGGAAAAGGGAGCAGGCCATGATGAGCGGCTCACCAGCATCAGGGCCGAGAAGTATCCCCTGCTGGTAACCTCCTGCCATCCCCGTTGGAGGGTCCATTCTCAGTGCGACGATATGAAGTGGTGCCGGGAAATTGCGACCTGCAAAATGAGAGGACCGGACGGCTACGCCTATCAGACCATGTGGATTAATCCGCTCGATGCAGCCAAACGCAATATCAGCTATGGAGACGTAGCGGAAATATACAACGAAAGGGGCAGCGTTCTGGTAGGTGCTTACGTAACAGAGAGGATAATGCCGGGGGCCGTCTATGTTGACCACGGTGCCCGGTTGGACCCGATTGTCCCGGGCAAGATAGATAGGGGGGGCGATATCAACACGATCACCCCTCACAAGCGCATGACCAAGTACGCCACCGGCATGGTTGTCAGCGGTTTCCTGGTAGAGGTGAAGAAAGCTGACCTGGAAAAATTGAAGCAGGATTATCCCGAGGCGTTCTCTCGACCTTATAATGCCGCTTCCGGATTACGTTTTGAGAGA
>JAGDMY010000104.1 GCA_017860765.1 Chloroflexota bacterium
CCAATTCATCCCGTGAGGTGGACTTGTGAGGATTATTATACGAGAAGGAAAAAACCGGGTGGTGAGCTTTCCAGAAGATGTCTGGAGCATTTCGAAGGTATCTTTCTTTCAGACTGCCGGTATTGCCGGGCGAATCTATAGATCAAGGCATGATTTAACCTGGTATCCTTGGAAACCCGGTTGAGGGTCAGTCCCTGTCCCTGGCTCTGAGCCAGGCTCAACCAGCAGGGACGTGGGCCATGCTCAAACAGGAGAGCTGCGATCGATTCTTTGGAGGCAGGGGCAGTACCTATAGAAAATCGGGGGGAAATAGCGGCCGAAGCCCAGAAATCATTATGCAGCCGGAGAAGAAGCCAATTTTGCGGGAGCGAGATTGGCCCCCAAACGGGTCCGGAGGCCTGGACGGGTGAATCGCTTTCGGCAAGCAACAAATTGCCTTCGATGAGCGCGGCCTGCTGCTTGCTACCAGCAATAGCCGCCGTCATAATCGATAACAGTATGAGCAAAACAGTAAAAATGGTCTTGCCCATTTATTACCACCCTTCGAGGTCAGCCTGATTCGTTATTAACTGCCAGTTTGATAAAGGGATACCGTACGATAACCTAAGTATACACCATATTATATGGAATTTGAATATACATCTACTTTCTGCGACCGCGGACCATCTTTAAAGCCAGATCAAAACAACTCCGGCCCCTTGACAATCGAATACGATTGTGATAGATTAAAATTGAATCTGCATCGAAAACCCGAGTGTCGCTTCCGGAGGTTTTAATGCTGCTAACCAAGGTATTTGGAGTGCGCCAGGTTGATAGTTGACGCCCCGATAGTATCGGGGCGGGCAAAAACTCGAACCTGGCTCGGGTTAGAGTTATGGCCAATCTTTTAAAAGAGGCCAAATTAAAGGAGTGTTGCACTCCAGGAGCCGGGTTCGAGACTTAAATTAGTATTATACGGGAGATATTCTGACGATATCTCCCGTTTTATTATCCATTTCCAGGCTGCCCGGGCTTGAGAAACTTATGTTTTTAGAAACAGCCCAACCGCCAGATGAGACCGCTCCGGCGACTTGCTCAAACGGCCCCTAAGTAGTAATATAAAGATGAATATAGATAATTTACAGTGGTGTATAATATTTATATACCCCTAGCCTGAATGTTAAACCAGCATGCCCTTTAAAGGGCAAAGGAAAACCAGAATGGCAGAGGCAAAGACAACCGGGACACTACCTTCAAATCCCATATCCCGTGAAAAAATAGAAGCAGCCAGCCAAGAAAAAATCGCAGCCTGCTACCAGTGCCAAAAATGTACCAATGGCTGCCCCCTGACCTTCGCCATGGATATCAAACCCCACCAGGCCATGCACTGCCTGCAGCTGGGCCTGACCGACGAGGTCATTGATAGTGACACCATCTGGGTCTGCGCTTCCTGCGAGACCTGCACGACCCGCTGCCCGAATGATATCGATATCGCCCACGTGATGGATACGCTAAGGCAAATGTCAATTAAAAGGGGGGTCAAGGCTTCTCAGAAAGGGGCCCCGGCCTTCCACAGGGCTTTTCTCTCAAATGTAAAAAGATTAGGCAGAATGCACGAGCTGTCGCTGGTAACCGGCTACACTCTGCGAAGCTCGGGTATTAAAGGTTTAATCCAACAGGCCAGGCTGGGCTTGAAGATGATGCGCAAGGGCAAATTTAAGCTGGTGCCGGACCGCCTGAGCGCCGGCCGGGAAGTCAAAGACATTTTCCGGAATTCGGAGAGGACGGACAAGCCATGAAAGTCTCCTATTATCCCGGATGTTCTCTGGACAGCACCGCCATAGAATATAATCAATCGCTCGAAGCGGTAGCCAGGACACTTGGCATTGAACTGGAGGAGTTGCCGGACTGGACCTGCTGCGGCTCTTCATCGGCACATGCCACTAATGACGATCTGGCTTTATCTCTGGCCGGCCGCAACTTGATCGCGGCTGATAAAATCGGCCGGGATCTTCTGGTCCCCTGCGCCGCCTGCTACCAGAGATTGAAATCGGCAGAAAAGCAATTAAAGGCCGGGAAATCCATTGAGGGCATACACTACCATTACCATGGCAAGTTCCAAATTAAGCACACTTCCGACTTTATCTGGGAAGTGCTGGGAGAAAAAGCCATTGCCGCCAGGGTCATTAAACCTCTGGTCGGGTTGAGTCCGGTCTGCTATTACGGGTGTCTGACTGCCCGGCCCCCCAAAGTCACCGATGCCAAAAATCCCGAGGACCCGCAGTCCATGGACCAGATTATGGCCCTGCTGGGCGCCGACGTGAAAAATTGGTCTTATAAGACCGACTGCTGCGGCGGAAGCTTGATGTTTACCCACCCTGATCTGGCCAAGAGGCTAGTCAAAAAACTTTTCGATATGACGCTGGAAGCCGGGGCTGACTGCATCGTGGTGGGATGCCCGATGTGCCAGTCTAACCTGGATACCCGGCAGAATGAAATAGTGCAGGACAATGGCGCGCCCTATAATCTTCCCATCTATTATTTTACCGAGCTGATGGCCCTGGCCTTTGGTACACCCAATGTAAAAAAGTGGCTCGGCAAGCATATGACGGAAGCCAGCACACTGTTGAAGCAGAAGGGATTACTGTGAGGGAATACCCTATAAGGATACTGTAATGGTTGAAGGTAATAAAAAGAAAATCGGGGCGGTAATGGTGGTGGGGGGCGGCATCACCGGGATGCAGTCAGCCCTCGACCTGGCGAATTCAGGCTTTAAAGTCTACCTGATAGAGAAGACTTCCTCGATCGGCGGCCGGATGTCACAGCTGGACAAGACCTTTCCTACCAACGACTGCTCGATGTGTATGATTTCTCCCAAGCTGATCGAAGTCGCCAAACATCGCAATATCGAGCTCATTACCAACGCCGAAATTGAATCTTTAGAGGGCCAGGAGGGGGATTTCCATGCCCGGGTCCTAAAGAAGCCCCGCTATATTGATATCGAAAAATGCAGCGGCTGCGGGGACTGCGTGACCGCTTGTCCTGTGGAACTGAAGAATGAATTCGAACAGGGCCTGAGCCAGCGCAAAGCGGCCTACAAGCGTTATCCGCAAGCCATACCCGGCGCCATGGCTATCACCAAAACAGCCCGCCCGCCCTGCAAGCTCACCTGCCCCGCCGGCTGCAACGGACAGGGTTATATCGCCTTGACCTCCAAGGGCAAATATCTGGAGGCCCTGAATCATATCCAGCAGTGGATCCCGATCCCCGCTTCAGTCGGCCGCATCTGCCATCATCCCTGCGAGCAGCAATGCAACCGCGGCCAGATCGACGAGCCGCTGGGCATAGCACCTATTAAAGCCTTCGTTGCCGATACCGTCCGCCGCAAAAGGGCCGAAGGCACCATCCCCCCGCCGGAAAAACCGGTTATAGACCCCTCTAAACCCCGGGTCGCTGTAATCGGGTCAGGTCCTTCAGGACTGGCCTGCGCCTATGACCTCGTGAAACTCGGCTATCCGGTCACCATTTTCGAAGCCGCCTCCCGCCCCGGCGGTCAGCTGCAGTGGGCCATCCCCAAATACCGCCTGCCCAAAGAGGTCCTGGAGGCGGATATCAAAGATATTACCGATCTGGGAGTAGAACTCAAGCTCAATGCTCCCATCGACGGTCAACTTTCCCTGGCCCAACTGAAATCTCAAGGCTACGAAGCCATCTATCTGGCTATCGGCGCCGGAAAAAGTCGCAGCCTGGATATCCCCGGGATTGACCGGCCGGGTGTGCTGCTGGCGCTGGACTTTCTCAAAAAAGTCAATGAAGGACAGCCCGTAAATCTGGGACAGCGGGTAGTGGTGGTGGGGGGCGGCAACGTAGCTACAGATGTCGCCAGAAGCGCCCGCCGCCTGGGGGTTCCCGAAGTTCATGCCTTCTGTCTTGAGGCGCGCCACGAGATGCCGGCCCACCCCTGGGAGATCGTGGAGTCCCAAATCCATAATTCATGGGGACCTAAAGAGATTTTCGCCAAAGACGGCCAAGTCTCCGGCATCGAATTCATGAAATGCACCTCGGTCTTTGACAAAGACCGTAAATTCAACCCAACTTATGATCCGAATGTGACCACCCAAATTGACTGCGACACCGTCATCATCGCCATCGGACAGGCTACCGACCTCTCCGCGATATCCCGGGAAAGCCGGGTAAAAGCCACCCGCGGCGGGTGGTTGATCGCCGACCCGCTGACTCTAGCCACCGACGAGGAAGCCGTCTTCGCCGGCGGCGATGCCGTATCCGGACCTAAATCGGCAGTGGAAGCCATCGGCCAGGGGCATGAAGCCGCAATCTCTATCGACCGCTATCTGAAAGGGCAGGACCTCAAAGAGGACCGCGTGAAGGCCAAAGAAGAGCCGGCGCCCATCCCTGAAGGCCAGCACCCCAGGAAAAAGCGGGTGCCGATGAATATGATCTCTCTCCAACAGAGGACTTCCAGCTTTGCCGAGATAAACCTGGGCTACAGTGAAGAGGAAGCCAAAAGGGAGGCTGATCGCTGCCTGAACTGCGGAATGTGCAGCGAGTGCCTCCAGTGTGTAGCCGTCTGCCAGGCCAAAGCCATCGACCATACCCAGAAGGCCGAACATTTAGATATCAAAGTCGGGTCGGTGGTCCTGGCCCCCGGTTTTGATCCTTTCGATGCCAGAATCAAGGGCGAATACGGCTACGGCCGCCTGCCCAATGTGGTGACCAGCCTCGAATTTGAGCGCATTCTGTCCGCCTCCGGGCCCTATCAGGGCCAGGTCAAAAGGCCTTCCGACGGGAAACACCCGCTTAAAATAGCCTGGATTCAATGCGTCGGCTCACGTGATAAGAGCTGCGGGCGCGACTATTGCTCTTCCGTCTGCTGCATGTATGCCACCAAGGAAGCCATTATCGCCCGTGAGCATGACAGCCATATCCAGCCGACCATTTTCTATAACGATATCCGCGCCTACGGCAAAGGCTTCGAAAGATATTATGAGTCCGCTAAGGCTAAATTCGGCGTGCGTTATATAAATAGCCTCCCTTCCGGGGTCAAAGAACTGCAAAAGAGCCATAATCTGCTTTTGGAATATACCGCGGAAAACGGTGAGAAGGTCCAGGAAGAATTCGACATGGTTGTCCTCTCCATCGGGCTGGTCCCCGCAGCCGGGACCAAGGAGCTGGCGGAGAAAGTCGGCATTCAACTGGATAAATTCGGCTTTTGCGCCGGTGATGAAATGCAGCCCGGCGCCACTGCCAGGCCCGGCGTTTACGTGGCCGGGGCATTCAGCGCTCCCATGGACATTCCGGAATCGGTCATGAGCGGCAGCGGGGCGGCCTGTCTGGCCGGTCAGGCGGTCCATGAATCGCGCGGCACCCTGGTCACCGAGAAAATCTATCCGGATGAAAAGGATGTCACCGCAGAAGAACCGCGGGTAGGCGTCTTTATCTGCCGCTGCGGCACCAACATCGCCCGCGTGGTGAACGTCCCGGCGGTGGTTGAATACGCTAAGACCATACCCAACGTGGTCCACGCCGAAGAAAATCTCTATACCTGCTCTACGGACACCCAGGAAAAGGTCATCAAAGCCATCAAGGAGAAGGACCTGAACCGGGTAGTAGTGGCTTCCTGCAGCCCCCGCACCCATGAACCCCTCTTCCAGGATACCCTTCGCGAAGGCGGCCTGAATAAATACTTGTTTGAAATGGCCAATATCCGCGACCAGTGTTCCTGGGTGCATGCCACTTTCATGCCGCAATCCACCGCCAAAGCCAAAGACCTGGTGCGGATGGCAGTCGCCCGCGCGGTCACTTTATTGCCCCTGCACCAGCAGCGGGCGGAGGTCACCCGGCGCGCCCTGATAATCGGCGGCGGCCTGTCCGGCCTGACGGCTGCACAGGGCATTGCGGCCCAGGGTTTTGAAGCGGTCCTGGTCGAGAAGCAGAAAGAGCTGGGCGGCAATATGAAACGGATTTTCTTTACCGAACATCCCGGGGACCCGCAGGCTTACCTCTCCGATTTGATCCGGCAGGTGGAGTCCAACCCCAGGATTAAGATCTATACCGGGGCCAGCGTCAAGAAGATGTCCGGTTTCCTGGGTAACTATGTCAGCGAAATCGTCACCGGGGAGGGCGCAGCGGAGACTATCAAACACGGGGTGGTGATTATTGCCACCGGCGGGACCGAATACCGGCCCATCGAGTATCTCTACGGCCAGTCCTCCAGGGTCCTGACCCAGCTGGAACTGGAGCAAAAACTGGTCGACAAATCACTGGACCTCAAGGCCCTGAAATCGGTGGCCATGATCCAATGCGTCGGCTCCCGCGAGCCCGAGCACCTCTATTGCAGCCGGGTGTGCTGCAGCCAGGCTATCAATAACGCCATCAAGCTTAAAGAAGCCAATCCGGGGATGGATATCTTTATCCTCTATCGCGATATCCGCAGCTATGGTATGCATGAGCTGCAATACCGGAAGGCCCGTGAAATGGGCATCACCTTCATCCGCTTCGAGGCCAATAAAAAACCTGAAGTGGCCCTGGATAACGGCAATCTGAAAATCCAGGTCCTGGATAAAACCCTGAACCGGGAGATAACGCTGCGTCCGGACCTGCTGGTCTTGAGCGCAGCTATCCGCCCGCAGATGGATGCCGGGGAGTTCGCCAGCCTTTTGAAGCTGCCGCTGACCCAGGAGAATTTCGTGATGGAAGCCCATATGAAGCTCAGGCCCCTGGACCTGGTAAACGAAGGTATGTACCTGTGCGGACTGGTCCATGCCCCCAAGACCATGGCCGAGTCCATCGCGCAGGCCAAAGGGGCGGTATCCCGGGCTTTGACCGTTCTCTCCCAGCCCTACCTGATGGTGGGAGGAGTGGTTTCGGTGGTAGACCCCGAGAAGTGCGCCGCCTGCCTTACCTGCGTACGCTCCTGTCCCTATGATGTGCCGCTCATTAATGAGGAAGGGGTAGCCTATATCGAACCGGCGGCCTGTCAGGGCTGCGGCATCTGTGCCAGCGTCTGCCCGCGGAAGGCTATTACCCTGCAGAATTACTCCGATGAGCAGGTGATGGCCAAGACCCGGGTACTGGTCGAGTCAGGGGCGGAGAAAAGCTGATATGGAAGAGAAATTCGAGCCTAATGTGGTCGCTTTCTGCTGCCACTATTGTGCCTATTCGGCAGCGGACCTGGCCGGTTCTATGCGCCTGGAATATTCGCCGAATGTGCGCATTATCAAACTGATGTGCACCGGCAAGGTGGACACTTTACATCTATTGAAGGCTTTTGAAGATGGAGCTGATGCGGTCTATGTGGCCGGCTGTGAGGAGGGGAGCTGTCATTTCCAGGAAGGCAACCTGCGGGCCAGGCAAAAAGTGGAACAAGCCAAAAGACTCCTGAAAGAACTGGGTATTGAACCCGAGCGTCTGGAAATGTACCACATTGCGGCCTCCAATTCGGTCTTATTCGCCAAAGCAGCCGATGAGATGACGGAGAGAGCCCGCAAATTGGGTCCCAATCCGTTGAAAAAAGCAAGAGGTGAAGTCAAATGATAGTCGGGGAACGCAAGACCTTCGAGCAAATCTGGGACAGCGTCAAAGAGCTGAAGAGCGTGCTGGTGCTGGGCTGCGGCACCTGCGTCAGCGTCTGTCAGTCCGGAGGAGAAAAAGAGGTCGGCCTGTTGGCCAGCCAGCTGCGCATGAAAAGCCAACTGGAGGGGCGGGAGATAAAAATCGGTGAAGCTACCATCGAGCGCCAGTGCGACAGAGAATTCTTCGACTCCATCAAGGAGAAGTCCAGAGAATACGAAGCCATCCTCTCTATGGCCTGCGGCGCCGGGGTCCAATTTACGGCTGAGGTGCTCGAGCCCATGGCAGTAATTCCGGCCTTAAATACCCGCTTCATCGGTGTGGCTGTGCAGGAAGGCACCTGGTCAGAGCGCTGCCGTGCCTGTGGCAACTGTGTTCTGGCAGATTACGGCGGCATCTGCCCGATGACAATCTGCGCTAAAAGCCTGGTCAACGGGCCCTGCGGGGGCAGCAAGAATGGCAAATGCGAGGCGGGTCAGGAAAAAGACTGCGCCTGGGTCATGATCTATAACCGCCTTAAGCGCCAGAACCGCCTGGACAAGCTGAAGGCCCTGGCTCTACCCAGCGTTAAAGACTACAGCAAACAGACCCATCCGGGAACTCATACCAACGAGGCTTATCTCAAGCCGAAGATGGAGGAGAAAAGTGCCTAACAGCAAGCTCAAAGGGGCCTTCGATTCCGGTAAATTTGTGGTCACGGCCGAGGCCGGACCTTTAAAGGGAACGGACACCACCGAATTGGAGGAGGTCGCCAAACTTTTAAAGGGCAAGGTGGACGCTGTCAATGTCACCGACCAGCAGAGCTCCGTGATGAGATTGGGTTCTCTGGCCGTTTGCCACCTTCTGAAGGGGTGGGGGATGGAACCGATTTTTCAATTGACGTGCCGGGATAGAAACCGCATCGCCCTCCAGTCCGATCTATTGAGCGGCTGGGTCCTGGGGGTTGAAAACTGCGTGGCGCTCACCGGGGATTTGCCCTCCTCAGGGGACCATCCTCAAGCCAAACCGGTCTATGACCTGGACTCCGTCTCCCTGCTTTCGGTCATCAAGGGGCTCAACGAAGGGCGCGATATGATGGGGACCGAACTTAAGGGCAAGACCGACTTCTTTGCCGGGGCGGTCGTCAATCCGGGAGCGGACACCGAAGCCTCCTATGAGCTGCAGCTTCTCAAGATGGAGAGAAAGATAGCTGCCGGAGCGCAATTTTTCCAGACCCAGGCCGTGTATGATCCGGTCCTGTTTTCTAAATTCATGAAGCGGGTCGAGCCTTATAAAGTCCCCGTTCTGGCCGGAGTGATCCCCCTGAAATCAGCCGGCATGGCCAAATTTATGAATAAGAGCGTGGCCGGAGTCTGCGTGCCCCAGGCCATGATTGACAAGATTTCCAAGGCCGAAGATAAAGCCCGGACCGGCATCGAGATGTGCGCCGAATTGATCAAGGAGCTCAAGGGGATGTGTCAGGGAGTGCATATCATGGCCATCGGCTGGGAAAAGAAAGTACCCCAGATCATCGAGGCAGCCGGAATATAAGTCCACCCTTCTCCCTGGATACCGACTTGCGTCGGTATGGTGGCACTTCCATTCCGACGATTTTCTTCAACCCATTCCGGCGAAAGCCGGAATCCAGAAGCCTCATAGACCACGTATTCCTTCATTTCCTGGATACCGACTTGCGTCGGTATGGTGGTACTTCCATTCCGGCGATTTTTTTCAACCCATTCCGGCGAAAGCCGGAATCCAGAGGCCCAGGTATACCGCATTCTCCTTTTCTTTCTGGATACCGACTTGCGTCGGTATGGCTTTACATCAGGAATTCAGGGATGTTGACTTACGTCGGGATAGTGGGTCCACTGCCTATTCAGAGGTAAAAATAAGCAACTTAAGCTAGGGGCTGATGGCCGAGTTGCTCAGCTGAGCGCGGGGATTGCGGCCCCGGCGGCGCTGCCCGTTGGACCTG
>JAGDMY010000105.1 GCA_017860765.1 Chloroflexota bacterium
TTATAGCAGGTCAGGATGAACTACCAGTTTGTATCCCCGGGGCTAATACGTTTCCTTCCAGTATATCCCCTTTGGATATTAATACCAAGTATCCTAAATAAAATAAAGCGGGCTCAAAATATGCAAGGTACAACTGCCAAACCCCAGCTGCCCACGGGACTTTAACCACCCACAATCCGCCGAACGGCCTTTTCTACATAAGGCTGGTTATCGAAAACATCAATGCTGGTCTCTTTTCCCGTGTACAAATGGCGGCTCACGACATCTTCGTTGAGCTCCACACCGAGTCCCGGCTTTTTGGGAGGTATTAAATACCCATCTTCCCATTGCAGGGGATCCTGCAGAATTTGGGCGTGAAAGCCGGCCATCGTCTCAATGCTCTCTTGAATTAAGAAATTCGGGCTGCAAGTGCCTATTTGAATATTGGCCGAGGCCTCGATAGGCCCGGCATAAAGGTGCGGGGCTATCTGGGCATAGCTGGCCTCCGCCATACCGGCGATCTTTTTAGCTTCCAGGATGCCGCCTACCCGCCCCAGGGCCATCTGTAAAATGGAGGCAGCATGGCTCCTTAAGAGCTCGGCAAAGTCGTACTTGGTAGACAGCCTTTCGCCGGAGGCGATAGGTATGCTGGTGGACCTGGCTACCAGCGCCATTTCCTCCTTATTTTCAGGTGGTACCGGCTCCTCAAACCATAGAGGGTCATACTTCTCAAGTCTCTTCGCCAGTCTTATGGCACAGGCCGTAGTCATTTGACCGTGCGTGCCCAGGAGGATGTCGCATTTGCCACCCACTGCTTCCCGGATATTCCTCACTACCGCCTCAGCGGTGTCCAGGGTTTCTAAAGAAATTTGCAGCGGAGCGTAGCTGGTTGGCAGGCCGAGGGGATCGATTTTAATGGCAGAGAAGCCCATTTTCACATACTCGGCAGCCCTTTCCCCGGCCAGCTCTGGGTTGGTCTGGACGTCTCCCTGACTGACCTTATCCGCCGCAGGGTAGAGATAGGTGTAGCTCCTGAGTCTTTCATGGTACTGACCGCCCAGCAGGTTATAAATCGGCTGTCCGGTTGCCTTACCTATGATATCCCAGCAGGCCATTTCAAAGGCACTTAGAATGCCCATTTTGGTTAAGTCCGGGTGCTGGTCAAAACCACTGGCATAAATTTTCCTCCAGAGGCCCTCTATTTTAAAGGGATCACAACCGATGACGAATCTCTCTCCAGTGCTCTTAATCAATTCAGCGACTACCTGGGGGTTGAAGGGGACGTCATAGGCTTCGCCAAGGCCGGAAATACCATCATCGGTGATCAATTTGAGGAATATCCAGTTGGCCCCGCCATGGAAGGGGGGAGGAACGCCAACTACGTATACCTTTAAATCCGCTATTTTCACCGGGCACCTCCAAATTACGATCACGCCTTTACAGATGTTTTTTGTGTGAGGGCTGGCCGGCCGGCTCTTAGCCTGACTTGCCTGATTATATCCCGTTTCTACGACCCAATCAACCGCCGGTGTTCCCTGGCGCTGTGACCGCTATCACTGTTGGTGGATATCTTTTTGTTATATAATTATGGCATCCAAATCAGGTTCCGCATTTGATGCCAACAATAGAAGGAGAAGATGAGATGCCAGATAAACCCGCCGTTAATGAAGGCCTGGAAACCAAAAAAATAATCTGCTGGTCTTCGCCAGGTTGCAGTTCCGGCTGCGGGCTGCTGGTGCAGGTCAAGGATGGTGAGATTGTAAATATGCGGGGGAACCCGGACTTTCCGGGCAACCGGGGTGCAGTCTGCAAAGAAAGATTCCCGCATATCTTAAAGTGGCTCAAGCATCCTGACCAGTTGATGTACCCTCTGAAACGTCGCGGAGAACGGGGGGAAGACCAATGGGAAAGGATCTCCTGGGAACAGGCTTTAGACGAGATAGCCGCCAGGCTGACCTCGCTTAAAGCCCAATACGGAGCGGAAACATTGTCGGTAATTGAGGGGACTTACCGGAGTGCCCTCTACGGAATTCGTTCACGTTTTTTAAACCTTTTCGGCAATCCGGCTAACGTAGGTGCCCCGGGTACTTCGTGTGCCTGCAACAAGGTGGCATTAACCCTGGCCCTGGCGGGGGCCAACACTCCCAGGCCGATAAAAAATATAGCCAGCTATAGTACCTCAAAGTGTATTGTTTTCTGCGGCTGCAATCTTCCGGCTTCGCTGCCGGTAAACTGGAGGCATCTGAAAAACCAGCTGCAGCAAAAAACGAGGCCGAAGGTAATTGTCCTTGATCCCCGGCAGACTGAAATAGTGGAAAACGCCGATTACTGGCTGCAAGTCCGGCCGGGAACGGATGCAGCTCTCTTTATGGCCTGGATCAATGTTATCATTGAAGAAGGACTTTATGATAAGGACTTTGTGGAGCAATGGACCTTTGGTTTCGAGCAGCTCAAGCAGAGGGCGGCCGAATATCCACCTGAGAAGGTGGCCCGGATAACCTGGGTGCCGGCGGAGAAGATCAGAGAGTCCGCCCGCGTTTTTGCCACCCATACCCCGGGCTCTATTGTGACTGGCCTGGCGCCGGACCATTTTGGTCTTAATAGTATCCGGGTGGAGCAGGCCAGACTTTGCCTGGTAGCCATTACCGGAAACATGCGGGCAGAATGGGGCCTGGCGCCTTCCGGGCCGGGTCCGATTATAAATGGCCAAATGGCTATCCGGGACTCCATGCTGCAGATGGAGGAGCAACTCCCTCAGGCGCAGCGGAAGAAACAGCTCGGCAGTGATCGGTTCAAGCTGATGACCTGGCCGGCCTGGGAAATCATCGACAAATATTACCGGCAGACTTATGGCATACCCCTGCCCATGAGCGGCCATTGCTACTGTGCTCCCGAGCCGTTGATATGGCGCAGCATTCTGGAAGGCAAACCCTACCCTACTAAAGCTTTGATCACCTGGAGCAGCAATCCGCTGATTAATGCCGCTAACACCAAGGTAGTTTACCAGGCCCTGAAGAGCCCTAACCTGGAGTTGCACGTAGTCCTGGAGCATTTCCTGACGCCGACCGCGATGCTGGCGGACTATGTGCTGCCGGCCGCCAGCAAATTAGAAATACCGGTCCTATCTACGCACGAGGACTTCGCCCCCTCCCTGGTAGCCGGAGAAAGGGCCATCCAACCTCTGGGAGAGCGACAACCGGACTACTATTTCTTCCGGGAGTTGGCCCGCAGATTGGGCTTCGGAGAATATTTCCCCTGGGAGTCGGAGGAAGAGTTAAATGATTATCGCCTGAAGCCCCTGGGGATGACTTTTAAAGAAGCGGCCCGGGGGAAATCGGAAGTGGTCAGCAGTGAGCCCTGGACATATGCCACGCTGAATCCGAAAACTGGCAGGCCGACCGGATTTGCAACTCCTTCCGGGAAGTTTGAGCTTTATTCCAATGTGCTTAAAGAGCTGGGTTACGACCCTCTTCCTTTCTTTGAAGAGCCTCCGGAAAGCCCGGTCAGGACCCCGGAACTTGCTCGAGATTATCCCCTGATATTAATCACCGGCGGGAGATGGATGCCCCAGTTCCATTCCGAACACCGGCAGTTGGGCATGGGCTTGCGTGAGCAGCACCCTGACCCTTTAGTGGAGATTCATCCCGATACTGCCTCTGAGTTGGGCGTCAGAGATGGCGATTGGGTCTATATTGAAACCCGGAGAGGGGTGATTAAGCAGAAAGCCAGGGTTACGGCGGGGATTCTTCCCCAAGTGGTGAATGTGGAGCACGAGTGGTGGTTCCCGGAACAGCCGCGGCGAGAGCCCTGGCTGGGTGGAATGTGGCAGTCCAATGCCAATGTGCTAACCATGGATGACCCGGAGAGCTGCGACCAGCTAACCGGCAGCTGGCCGGCCAGGGCCCTGCTTTGCAAAGTCTATAAGGTGCAGACACCTCAGGGTTAAATTAAGATTAAAATTTCGAGGCCAAAATGCGCTTTCCGCTGAAGCCCGGAAGACAAGGAGGTTTAATTGAATTACGAAGCTGCTCTGGAACTAATGAAAAATACACGCAGTATACGCAGGTTTAAAGCGGACCCTCTTCCCGGTGCTTTTATTGACCAGATCATCGATGCCGGCAGATGGGCTCCCTCCGGTTTTAACCAGCAGCCCTGGGAATTTATCGTAATAAGAAAACCGGCCATAAAAAATAAAATCATCGAATTTTGCGGGGCTTCCGGCCAACAATCCGGACAGATGGAAACGGCCAGAGAGGACTGGCAAAAAACTCCCAAATGGGAGCCGGCCAGAATGGAGAACGATTTTAGATCGGCTCCGGTGTTTATCCTGGTGTGTGGCGATACCCGGACTCAGGCGGGACTGCCGATGTCGGTGAGATGCGATAAAACTCGTCTCCAGGGCATCTTCACCTCCAGCCTGGCCAATGCCTTTCTTTATATGCATATGGCAGCTTCATCGCTGGGGCTGGCATCGCAATGGATTTCCGCCACCGCCACTCCCTATGCCCAGTGTATGATAAAGGACCTGCTGGCTATACCTCAGGCGATGGAAATCTATGACATGCTGGTAGTGGGATACCCGGCTATGAAGCCCAGGCCCAAACTTTTAAGAGATAAGGCTAAAATGGTGCATTACGATCAATGCGACCCGGAATCCTTCCGCACAGATGAGGAGGTTAAGGATTTTATCCGCAAAGCCAGGGCCTGGAATATAGCTACCGAAAAGCGGAAAGCGGACCTTTAAAATTTATTTAACTATTCCACTAATTCCGCTCTCTTTAATGATAGGACAACATCAGGGAGGTGGACCCACCTCCCTGATTCAATTATCTCAAGAGAAGAAATTCTTTAAAACTTCTGCCTCGAAAAGCTGCTCATTCGACCTTTTAAGGCATCGGGCTGACATCGATCCAGGCCCCGAACTTGGGTTGGCCGTTGTCCAGGGTCCAGACCTGGTCCGGGTGGCTGTAGGCGTGTTTGATACCATACGTCTGGAGTCCCCCGAGTTTAGCCGTGCCATAAGGCGTCTGCATGGTGTCCATCTTTTCCCAGGTGTCCCTGACTACGGTGGTATCCAGACTGTTGGCCTTTTCTATGGCCTGCTTGAACATATATAGCACGTTGACTGATTGCATGTGGATCGATCGTTCGCCGTATTTGGCATAAATTTGATCGATATAGGTCTGCATCAGGGGGGGAGTACTGGGAGCCCCTTTGTAGATGCCCGGGGCGAAAAACCTGTTGGAGTTCGAGGGCTGGGCGATGGTCAAAATATCGATGGGGGCATTATCGATCGCGGCCGCATAGAGCATGTTGGAACCCAGCTGCCGGACAGATTTTAAGAGGTTGCCGGCATGGAATCCGACCCCGTTCATCATGAATATGGCATCGGCTTTGGAGGCTACCAGCTTGGAGGCAATGGGGCTGAAATCTATCGTTTCATTAGCGAAAAGGATGGGTTGGCCGACAACGGTGAGGTTGGCCTGATTGAGCATGGCCGTCACCTTGGCGATTGTGTCAGGCTGGGCGTCGCCCGGGGTAACATAAGCCACGGTCTTAACATCGGGGTAGGTCTGTTTCAGGTACTTGATCACGGTTAAGGCATGTTCAAAAGCCGAGTTATGACACAGGAAGGTGTAGGGCATATTCGGTCCCAGCTCCTGGACCGTACCGGACACGAAGGTCTCTCCCCGGATGACTTTGTTGGATTCGCAAATGTCTGTGCTTGCACCGCTGAAGAAGGCTGAGGGAGCTATGATAAATTTCACTTTGTCCTGGAATATCAACTGATTGGC
>JAGDMY010000008.1 GCA_017860765.1 Chloroflexota bacterium
TTACGCCTCCTATGTTATTAACGGAGGAATCCCCTATCGTGATTTTGGCTTTGAGTACCCTCCCTTTGCCCTGGTGTTTTTTTTACTGCCCCGGCTTTTGACGCCCAACTACGGACTTTTTGCCACCTTGTTTGAAATAGAGACCCTGGTTTTTAGCCTGATCGGTCTGTGGTTGACATACCAAATCTCCCGACTCCTGGGTAAAGCCCCCTGGAAAATGTTAACAGTCTATATTCTGGCTATACTGGCTGTCGGACCCATCATAGCCCGGCAGTACGATATCTTTCCCGCTATTATGGTGCTCCTGGCCGTTTACTATTTCGAGACAGGCCGGCATAAGACCAGCTGGGGCATACTGGCGCTGGGGACCTTGACTAAAATCTTTCCGATCGTATTGGCCCCTGTGTTCCTGATATATTACCTTCGCAACCGACTATATAAGCCGATCTGGAGCGGGATCATAACCTTCGCATTGATTAACCTGGTCATCGCAATCCCCTTCTTCACCATCGGGCAAGACGCTATCGCGGGCCTCTTCAAGTATCATGCTATGAGGGGAATCCAGGTAGAAAGCACCTATAGCGCTTTTCTCCTCGCTGCTGAGAAATTAGGCTTGACCAGGGTGACTCTGGTATACAATTTCGGGTCCTGGAATTTGGCCGGTCCTCTGCCGGATATCCTGGCCCAGGTTTCCCCTTATTTGACGCTATTTGTCCTGCTGGCAGCTTACTGGTACACCTATCGACTCATAACACCCGGGGAAAGCCAATTCTTCAGGATAGGCCCTTTATCTATTCTGGTGATAACACTGGTTTTGATCACCAGCAAAGTCTTATCTCCCCAGTACCCCATCTGGTTGGTCCCGCTTTTTTCTTTAATCCTGAGTCGCTGGCGATACCCCGTTTTAGTTACTTTCATACTAATCGGAGGGTTGACCTACTTCATTTTCCCGGACCAGTATTTAGCTTTGCTCAACCTGCACCCGCTGTTAGTCTTCATCCTTCTAATTCGAGACTGCCTGATTATCCTGCTGGCCGTACTGGCAGCAACTTCCTTGAATCAAAAAAGAGTCATGGAACAAGTTACTCCTTCTTGAAGCTGTACGCAGATGGGGATTTTTGTTAAAATTATATGGTCCCGGCGATAAGGGGTTTCTTGAGTACGTCACGAGGTTAATATGGCAGTTATTCCAATCCGGACGCTTCCTGATCCGGTTTTAAGGCAAAAGGCCAAGAGGGTATCCGGCGCTGACCCTTCTATACATAAGCTCATCTCCAATATGCTGGAAACAATGCATGAGGCGAAAGGTGTTGGTCTGGCAGCGCCCCAGGTGGGAGTGTCCCTGCGGGTGATCGTGGTTTGCCTGCCGGAGGAGAACTCGGAGGAAATAGTCCTGATCAACCCCGAAATAGTTAAGAAGTCCGGCGAGCGTGAAATCGAAGAGAGGTGCCTTAGCGTTCCCGGCTACGCGGGCCAGGTTAAGCGGGCAGTCTCGGTGACCGTCAAAGGACGTAATAAGGCCTGGAAAGAGATACGCATTAAAGCCGATGAGCTCTTAGCCCAGGCCCTGGAGCATGAGATCGACCATCTCAATGGGGTCCTTTATGTTGACCGCGTGGAAAGCCCGGAAAAGCTCACCAAGGTGGAACCGGTCAAAGCCGAGGCCTAGTTTAGCCGAGCCGGGGATTGCCTGTTCCCCTCCTATACCAGGAGGGGATATTTGTGTCAGGGGATAAAAAACGGGATGTCGAAACGCCACATCCGGCGAAATGAATCCGGATGAGGGGTAAAGCCAAAGGCAGGTCGAACAACTTGTCAAAGAAGATTGAACCAGAAACTTTAGCCATACTGGTGAAAATAGACCGGTTTCTGCAGGAAAAACAGGTTACGGCCTACCTGGTGGGCGGCTTTGTGCGGGACCTGCTTCTAGGTCGTCGCACTGCGGATATTGACATAGCGGTCGGGGAAGAGGCCTTCAAAATAGGGCCGGAGATGGCCGCCTTCCTGGGTGGGAAATTCGTAGCACTGGATGCAGAAAATCGGATCGCCAGAGTGGTGCTCTTCAAGTCAGAAGGATCCTCCCCTAGAGAGCAGTGGGATATCGATCTCTCGACCCTGGCCGGAGATATCAAGGCGGACCTGGGCCGGCGGGATTTCACAATTGACGCTATGGCGATTGAGCTCAAAGCACTTATCAAGAGCTCCTCATTCAGGATCATTGATCCCTTTAAAGGCCGTTCAAATTTGCGGCAAAAGATGATCAGAGCGGTCGGAGAGAGCGTGTTTGAAGATGATCCCGTTCGCCTGCTGAGGGCAGTCAGGCTGGCAGCAGAACTCGGTTTCAGCGTTGCGACGGAAACCGAAAAAATCGTCCGGCGCAAGGTCTCACTCGTCCAGCGGGTGGCTGGCGAAAGGATTCGAGAGGAACTCCTGCATCTTCTGTCTTCACCAGAGGCCGGCCATTTCATAAGCTATCTGGATAATTTGGGGCTATTGACAACCATCATCCCCGAACTTGAACCTGCCCGCGGCTTCGAGCAACCCAAGGAACATCACTGGGATGTTCTCAACCATTCCCTGGAAACGGTCAGGGCTGTGGGGTTCTTGCTGAGACAGAGCCCCTGGGAATACGCCCCGGCGCATATTCTCGATGAGGTCCCCTGGTCGGAGGAACTGCGCCAGCACTTCGAGGCCGAGGTTTCCGCTGGCAGCACCCATGCCTCGCTCCTCAAACTGGCGGCTTTGCTGCACGACATTTCTAAACCGGCGACCAGGATTATCGCCGACAGCCGAATGCGTTTCTTCGGCCATAACGAGCAAGGGGCGGAGGTAGTGACTGCGGTCCTGGAGAGGCTGCGTTTCAGCAATAAAGAAATAAAGCTAATAGAATTGATGGTTCGCTATCACATGCGACCCACCCAGATGAGCCATGAGGGGACGCCGAGCAACAGGGCAATTTACCGCTATTTCCGGGATACGGGACTTGCCAGCATCGACATTCTCTTTTTGAGCCTGGCAGACCATCTGGCAGCCCGGGGACCGGAGCTGGAACCAGATCAGTGGAGATGGCATACCGGGCAGGTCAACTTTCTTCTGGAAGGATTTTTCCGGGAGAAAAGGGTCATATCTCCCCCGAAGTTGCTGGACGGTCACGATTTAATAAGCCTTTTCGGTCTCAAGCCCGGGCCAGAAATCCGTGAACTCCTGGATTTCTTAAAGGAAGCACAGTCTACCGGGGAGGTGACGACGCGAGACGAGGCTTTATATTACGTTAAAAATCGTTTATTATATAGAGAACAAAACTTGTCCTGAACCCCGTTGTGTACCCGCGATACTTGATTCAGGAATAGAAAAGTAGGGTGGTTATGCGAAGAAATACTTTGATTTTTATGATTATCCTGGTGGTCTTTTTTATTGCCGCAGCTATCGTTTTTCCTCTGGGCACCCAGGCTGGCGGCGTACTTGGTGACCGGCCAGTCAGGCTGGGACTTGACCTGAGCGGTGGCATCCACCTGGTCTATCAGGCCGACCTCTCTCAGGTCCCCGATAATGATAAGGGGTCGGTTATGGAGGCGGAAAAGACCACCATTGCCAGCCGGGTGGATGTCTTTGGCGTGGTCAATCCCAACATCCAGATACAGGGCACTGATCGACTGGTGGTTGAATTACCCGGCATAAGCGACGTGGAAAAAGCTAAAAGCATTATCGGGCAGACCAATATCCTGGAGTTTGGCGAGCAGCCTACCGATCCCAACGACCCTGCCATTAAAAAAGAATGGAAGGATGATTATGGTGACTGGAAGCCAGCTGTGGGTACTGTCAACGGTCAGCAGCTGGAATTAACCAGTGCCTATTTCAAGCAAAACACCTCGTTGGATGTCAATAGCACTACCGGCCAGGTAGTACTAAACTTTCAATGGGACGATACCGGCACCCAGTTGTTCACACAGATCACAACCCGTCTGGTAGGCAAACAGCTGGGGATTTTCTCAGGCGACCAACCCCTGCTGGGTGATGATGGTAAGCCAATAGCTCCGGTGGTGAAAAGTGTGATTTCTGATAGGGGCATCATCGAAGGCCTGAGCCAGCAAGAGGCGACGCAGTTGTCCAAGCTTCTTAACCTGGGACGTATGCCGGTACCCCTAACCTCTATTTATGAACAAACAGTGTCTCCCGTAGCCGGTGCAAATTTCGTCGATCTGGCCTTTAAATCGGCCATTATCGGGCTAGTGCTGGTCATTCTTTTCATGATCATTTACTACCGCTTACCAGGTATCATGGCGGCTCTGGCGTTAATATTTTACGCCTTGATTAACCTGGCTATCTACAAACTCGGCGGAATTACCCTGACCCTGGCAGGGCTGGGAGGTTTCATTGCTTCGTTAGGCATGGCAGTGGATGCCAATATCCTTATCTTCGAAAGGATGAAAGAGGAGCTCCGTGCAGGGCGCACCGTGGGAGCGGCTATTGAAGCGGGGTTCAAACGGGCCTGGTCGGCCATCTGGGACTGCAACGTGACAACTTTCATTGCCTGCATCATCATGATATGGTTGGGCAGCAGCGTTGTTTCCAGCGGGCTGGTGACCGGTTTCGCTATCACCCTCTTCATCGGTGTCGCAGTGAGCATGTTCACTGCCATCACGGTAACTCGGACCCTGTTAAGGCTGTTTATCGGCTCACAACTGGCACAACGGACTGCCTTATTCACAGTGTTAGGTGGTAAATAAACATGAATATCGTCAATAAGCGCTTGTGGTATTTTCTGATTGCCGGCGTACTATGTATTGTGTGCATTGCCGCGCTGGCAACACTTGGTTTAAAGACCGGGGTTGAATTCACCAGCGGCTCCATCCTTAATATTTCTTTTGAGAAGCCGGTGGACGAGCTGGCCTTAAGGCAGGAAATGGATAGGCTGGGTTATACAGACATCATCCTACAGACCGCGGGCAATGCTGGGACTGATTACATCATCCGGACCCCCGCCCTCGATCAAGCCGCCAAAAACAGCCTGATAGACTCCCTGACCAGTTCTCTGGGTGCTCTCAAGGTAAATGAGTTCGATAATATCTCACCCATGATAGCTTCTGAGACCACCCGCAATACCGGGATTGCCGTGGTAGTGGCGGTGGTAGCCATGATGTTGTATATCGCCTTCGCTTTTCGCAAGATGCCAAGCCCATTCAAATATGGTGTCTGTGCCGTGGTGGGGCTGGGCTTTGATCTGTTGATTGCCCTGGGTGTCTTTTCGATACTGGGCGCCATTCGTACCTGGCAAATAGATCTGATGTTCGTCGCCGGCATTCTGGCAATACTGGGTTACAGTATCAATAATACAGTTATTGTCTTCGATCGGATCCGGGAAAATTCCAGGCGGGGTATTAGCCAGGACATTGAAATAGTCGCCAACACCAGTATCATCGAAACCCTGGGCAGGTCCTGCAACACCAGCTTGACTACTCTCTTCACGCTTTTTGTGCTGGCTTTATTTGTCGGGGCTTCGATCCAAAACTTTGTGATTGTCCTCATTATCGGCACCATCTCCGGTGTTTTCACTTCGACCTTCGTCTCTCCGGATCTGTTGGTAGCCTGGCAGAAAAGGGAGTGGGGTACCTTCTCGGGAAGGGCTAATAACATGGCCACTGCTAAAGCCAAGAGTTAAATCCGCGGATTAGTTAAGTAAGATGGCGGACCGGCCGAACACCGGCCCGCTTTTTTTTTGGGCCAGCAGGGTAGTTGGGCCATAATCCAATTTCAAGCTAACTTGTGGACTTCCCGGAGGCGCCGAATCAGATCCCCGATATCCAGTGGTGTCTGAGTTCGAGGGGAGGGCCCCAGGGGGTCGGTGATATTAACCTCCCCCAGAAGCACCTTAAAGGTGGCTTGAACGGCAGCGGACAAAGCCTCCAGATTATAGCCGCCTTCCAGCAGCAAAACCAGACGCTCGCCGCAGATCTCATCGGCCAGCCCCTTTATAAGCTTCACCATCTCGGCAAATCCGGTGATGCTAACCTGCATGGCGGAAATATTGTCTGCCCAGTGGGCATCAAAGCCGGCGGATACCAGCACAAATTGAGGGTTGAATCTTTTGACGGCCGGGATGACTATCTGCTCGTATACCATTTTGTATTCAACATCACCGCAGCCAGCAGGCAGGGGAATATTGATCTTGGTCCCCAGGGCTTCACCCGAGCCGATTTCCTCGAGGTGCCCGGTACCGGGATACAGAGGGTGCTGGTGCGTTGAAACGTAGAGTACCCGGGGTTCGGTCTCAAAAGCGGCTTGGGTGCCGTTGCCGTGATGGACATCAAAATCAATAATCGCCAGCCGGTCCAGAGGATATTTTGAGAGCAGGTATCTGGCAGCGATGGCGACGTTATTGAACAGACAAAACCCCATGGCCCGGTCACGCGTAGCATGATGGCCGGGAGGCCTGACCAGAGCGAAACCCCGTCCCACCTGACCTGACATAACTGCCTCTGCGGCCGCTATCGCTCCACCCGCAGCGTAAACTGCCGCTTCAAAGGAACCTTGAGAAACCACCGTGTCCGCGTCAATCCAGCCACCCCCTTTCAGCGCCATTGACTGGATATTGTGGATATGCTGAGCGGAGTGTACCAGGGCTAGTTCAGGCTGAGCCGCAGTCCGGGGCGAGATCGATACCAGCCGGGATAAAACTGAGGACTCCAAAGAGGAGAGCATCCCTGCCAACCTGCGGGGATTTTCCACATGGTTTCCGGTATCATGCTTCAAATAGACCGGATCATAAACGATACCTACCGCCATACCGCAACCTCCTGTAGCTGTCGATGCAGAAAATGATAATAGCATATTCAGTAAGTGGGGGCAAACCAGCCCGATCGGGCACCGCTCACCCGGAAAAAACAGAGCCCCCTCCGAGTTCGGAGGGGGCTCAGCTTAGATCGGAATAGCAGCCTTCTCTACAGGCTGGCGGCGACCAGTTTATCTTCAATACTCGCCATAAGCTTTTCAACCTCTTCGCGATCATTGCAGAAAGCATAGACGTTTTCTGTGCTGATCACGCCATTTTTATGTAAATTAACTAAGGCCTGGTCCAGCAGTTGCATTCCCATCCGGGCATGGGTCCGAATGGCATTAGGCAATTGATGGATCTTGCCCTCGCGGATGAGGTTGCGCACGGCTGGATTAGCCAGCATTATTTCGACTGCCGGCAATCTGCCCTGCCCATCAATCTTCGGTACCAGCGCCTGGCACAGGATACCGATAAGCAAAGACGCCAACCGGCTCTGGGCCAAGGCCCGCTCATGGGGTGGGAACATATCGATAATACGTTCGATAGCCTGATAGGTACTGGGAGCATGGCCGGTGGTCAGCAGCAGGTGCCCGGTCTCCGCAATGGTAAGAGCGGCAGAGGCTGTCTCCAGGTCTCGCATTTCACCCACCAGGATTACATCCGGGTCCTGCCTTAAGACATGTCTTAGAGCATCTGCAAAGGAATGGGTATCACTTCCCAGTTCTCTCTGGGTGATGGCACATCTTTTGCTGGTATAGACGTACTCAATCGGGTCTTCGATAGTCACTATGCGGCGGCTTTCCCTCTGATTCAGGTAATCGATCATGGCGGCCAGAGTGGTGGACTTTCCGCTGCCGGTGGGCCCGCTGATGACCAGCATGCCGCGGGGTTTAAGAATCAGGTTTTTGCATATTTCGGGAATTTGGAGGGTATCGATATCGGGAATCGTATTAGCAACCAGGCGCATTGCCAGGCTGATCGTGCCCCGCTGCCAGGCGGCATTGCACCTTATGCGGACCAGGCCCGGCACCGAATACCCGAGGTCCAGCTCTTTGTTTTTCTGAAACTCGGCTTTTTCATCCTCTGTCGTCATCTGATCAAAGGCTTCCTGCATATCCTCCGGAGTCAGCGGGATTTCATCCTCGGCCGGCACCAGCTCGCCATGGACCCGCAGCATCGCCGGACTGCCGACTGTCAAATGCAGATCGGAGGCATTTTTGGATTTGGCTATACGTATTAAGGCTACTACATCCATTTGGCTCATTATTTTCTCTCCAAGTTGATAGTGAATTCAATAAACCCTTTTTCCTTTTCCGACTGGGGCACTACGGTTAAAGAAGAGATGGTCGTAGATGAAAATCTCTGGCTTAAATCCAATTCTCGGGCATAAGCTATAACATCATCTTCCACGGTGGCCTTACCCTGCAGGGTGACATTCCCTCCCGCCTCCGATATGGAGTCCAACGTGGCAGAAACGGGGACCTTGCTTAAGGTGACCTCCAGATCCCCCTGAACGATCTCCTGGCTTATGGCAATAGTATCCAGGGCCAGTGTTAGTTTTTCCGAGGTGACTTTGGCAGCCGCAGCCTTTTTCTCCAGTTCGGCAATGTTTTTCTTAAGATCCTGTTGCAGGGCGATCCTCTGGTTCATGACCTGATTAGTGCTGTCCAGTTCAGCTTGCGTCGCCTGGATGTTGGCAGCCGCATTTTGCATCATCATCACCATTCCAACTATCAGCCCGGCTGCCGCCACGCCGCTGGGGATACCCACGAATTTCTTTAAAGATAACGGCTTGCCCTGGTAGGGCGCCGGCATAACGTTGAGATTAGCCACCGCAAAAGTGGCTTCCCGTTCCGGCGCGGGGGATTTGATGGCCATGGCAATATTTACCATATAGCGACCCATATCTATCAATTTTGGACCTTTGATAGGTGAAGTCAAATCACTGACCGGGTGCCCGATTGATTCCTCCAGGGCCTTAGAATATTCAGGTTTGCCCATCAATTCACCGGAGACAAACACCGGTACTTTAGCATCCAGCGGCTTCTCCGGGTTATTGGTGTCGAAGAATTTTATGGTGCGGTCGACATCGCTGGTTATCATCCCCAGTTTTTGTTCCCAGGTGAGTTCTTCGTTAGGGAAAGTGACCGTGCGTAGAGGCTGTGCAATTCCCTCCGCCATTATAACGATATCGAATTCTGTAGGCTGGACATCCACCAGTATGGCATCGTTTACCGGCACGGCTTTGGTTAAAGCCAGGGGCTTGATGGCCATCCGGGAAGGTTTCAATCCGGCCTGACGCAAAGTTTCCATCAGCGAATCGGCGGTCTTGCGGGGCGTAGCTGCCATAAAAATCTGTACCCGCCCCTTAGGGCAGGGGACACTCCTCCAGGAAAGGTAAAGCTGGTCCAGGGGTACAGGCAAGATTCTCCTGGCTTCCCTCGCCACCGCTTCGGGCAGCATGGACTTGGGCAGCTGGGGCAAGGCGGCAGGGCGCGTTAAGGAATGCAGGCCGCTGTATCCCAGGATTACCTTTTTGGCCTTGACCTTCTGGCTCTTGAAAAGCTGCTTGATCTTGGTGGCCACCTGCGCCTGATCAGCCACCACCGATCCCTTGATCAGCCCGGGTTCCAGCTGCAGGTCAGCCCATTTCCTGATCCGGCGTCCCCGGCACACCAGCAAACGAATACTGGTGTCGTCAATATATAAGGTTACTATATCGTTAAACATCGTCATTTACCCTCATAGCTATAAATCACCAGACTGATATCGGCCGAGGTTGTACCGGCGGTAGCAGGCTGTTTTACGCCCGCTCCAGAGGTGGAAGGCTCTTCATTATTAAGCCGCACCTCCTGGATAATACTGGTAGGAAATATTTGACTCAGGTTGTAGATAAAGTCAGCCAGTTTGTCAATATCTCCGTTGAGCTGTATTTTCATAGGTAATATTCGACACTGGGTTCCTTGCAGTTCACCAAAGGCTGCCCCCGGCGACGTTATGGTGACCACTTCCACCTGAAAACTCCTGGCAGACTCCAGTATTATATCGGTGGCCTCGATGTCATCCTCCGCCGCGAATAAATTCTGCTTGACCGATTCCGTCTGGGTGCTATATTGTTCGACCTGCTGGGTCAAGCGGTTTTTTTGCCCGGTTAGCTCATCGATGTTAATCGTAGCCAGTTTAGCTTTGGCTTGAGCCAGTTTTTCTGTCAACTGCTTTTGCTGTTCGGCCTGCTGGGACCGGCTCATTCCCAGGCTGATACCAGCAATAAGCACAATGCCCAGAGCCAGTATTATCCAGCTTGATTTACTTAGTTTCACCCTGTATCACCTCCCGATAAATATTCATAGGCCAATTTGGACCACGATTATATTTATCCTTTCAATTTTTTAATCTATCCAATTCCCCCCTGACCGAACATGGAGTACATCGCCGAAACCAGGGACAAGGCCATTACACCCACCACCAGGCCGATAATAACCGTCATTACGGGTTGAATCATGCTGATTAAAGATTTCGTCCGGTCTTCGGCTTCGGACTCATAACTCAGGGCCACTGAGAGAAGGGTATTATCCAGGTTGCCGGTCTCCTCGCCGACCCTGACCATCTGTATCATCATGGGTAAAAATATCGAATATTTAGTCATCGGGCGGGATAGACCTTCACCGCCGAGCATGTCATCCCGAATACCCAACAGGGCCTCTGTCATTACTTTATTGCTGCTGGCCTGAATGACCAGCGGTAAAATTTCGGTCAGGGGCAGGCCCGCCTTGAACAGAACGGCAATGGCGCGGGAGATTCGTGATAGTTCGTTAAGATGGTTAATGCGTCCCACCAGAGGGAACTTGAGGGATACCCTATCCCATTGATATCTCCCTCCGGCAGTCTTAATGTAGGCTATCCCTATGACGGCCAGGATAGCCCCTCCCATCAGGATATACAAACCATAAGAACGCAACATGCCACCCAGGTCCAGCATAATCCTGGTCATCAAAGGCAGCTTGACACCCATCGAAGAGTACAGGCCTGTAAAGGCCGGCAGAACGAAGGTTACCATAATCGCGATTACGATAACTGCCACGATAAGGGCTATGATGGGATAAGTCATCGCATTCTTGACTCCCTTTTTGGCGTTGACCTGCTTTTCCATGTGGTCTGCAATCTGTCTTAAGATATCTTCCAGGCCGCCGGTCTGCTCCCCTACCTTGAGTGATTGACATTGGATGGGGGTAAATATGTGGGAGTGTTTTCCCAGAGCAGCTGACAACTGGCTGCCAGCCCGGATATCGCCGATCACCTCTCCCAGGACCTTCTTAAAGACACGGTTGGTCGACTGTTCCTCCAGCAATTCTATGGAAGTCACGATGTTTAAACCGGACTCTATGAGGAGGGCCATCTGGCGATAGAAAAGAATGATATCAGTCCCCTTAATGGGGGTAAGCCTCTGGAGAAGCTTGTTCAGGCTAGGAAAGCTGGCTATCTCTTTGAGGTTGATGAGTTGATAGCCGGCAAAATCCAGTAAATGGGCCGCCTGTTCCTCACTTTTCGCTTCCAGCCTGCCTTTAACTATTTCTTTATTTTCGTTATAGGCTACATATGAGTAAACGATATTTATCACCCCCCTCTAACAACTACAAATTCTTGGCCTAGTCCAGTGCATACGCATTCCGTAAAACTTCAGAAGGAGTAGTCAGGTTATCTTTAACTTTTAACATTCCGTCTTTGAGCAGGGTTACCATTCCCTCTCTCAATGCCTCGGCCCTCAACTCACCGGTGGAGGTACCTTTAATAAGCATCGTCCTGATCTCATCGGTCATCCTGAGGATCTCAAAGATCCCCATCCTCCCCATATAGCCGGTATGAGCGCAGGACAGGCATCCGCTGCCATAGAGAAACTCGGTCCGCTCGTCCCGGGCCTCCTTGGTATATATCATCTGCTCCAGCAAAGAGACTTTGACCGGCTGAGCGCACTCATTACAGATGCGGCGGACCATGCGCTGGGATACGATACCCGCCAGGGATGAGGCCACCATGAAGGGGTCTACTCCCAGATCCAAAAGGCGGAAAACTACACCTACGGCATCGTTGGCATGGATGGAAGATAGCACCAGGTGACCGGTCAGGGCCGACTGGATGGCGATATTAGCTGTCTCCGCGTCGCGGATTTCACCGACCAGTATCACGTTGGGATCAAGGCGCAGAATTGAGCGCAGTCCGCTGGCGAAGGTCATCCCGGCCTTGGGGTTCACCTGAATCTGATTGATATTGGTGAAACGGTATTCCACCGGATCTTCGATAGTGATGATATTCCTGCCGACGCGGTCCAGACAGTTAATAGAGGCATATAAAGTGGTGGTTTTACCGCCGCCGGTTGGCCCGCTCACCAGGATCATCCCGTAGGGGACCTTGAGCATCTTTTCATACATTACCAGAGAATCATGAGAAAAGCCCAGCTCGGGGAGTGTCATAGTAGCCCGGGCTTTGTAGAGCAGTCTCATGGCCGCCATCTCCCCGAAGACGGTTGGTGTGGTCGCCACACGAACATCCAGGAGCCTGCCTTTGGCTTCCACGGAGAACTGACCATCTTGCGGACGGTACCGATCGGCGATGTTCATATTGCCCAGCACTTTTATGCGGGAAATCAGAGGCACGGCGGTGGCTAAAGGGAGGCTTAAAGTGTCATGCAAAGTACCATCAATACGGTAACGCACCCGGAGCTTATCTTCCTGGGGTTGAACGTGGATATCGGAAGCCCGGGCTTTGACGGCTTCATCAATGAGCAAGTTGAGGGCCTGAGCCACCGGCGCGTCGGTGACGGTATTGAGCCGTATTTGGTCGCTATCAGATTCCTTGTTAACATCGATGTTGGAGACCTGCTTCTCAATCTCCTCATAGGACTGATAGTTAAAATCTATGGACTCCACGATTTCCTGGGGCGTAGCCGCCTGCGGCTCAATTCGCATATGGCTCTGGCTGGCCAGGGCTTCCAGTGCAAAGATATCTGATGGATCGGACATGGCCACGATCAGGGTATTGCCGTTGATAGAGACGGGGATCGCACTGTATTTTCGCGCCATATCTTCCGGTATGAGCTGTATAGCTTCCGGCTGAGGAAACTGTTTTCTTAAATTTATGCTCTGCTCTGGCATGGATAATGACCCTTTCTTTAAACAATCTCAGGGCGTACGATTAATCTTATCCGGCCTCTACTCTAGTCACAATAGCGCTTTAGTCAACTTAAAACGGGACTTTAGTAGGGGGCAAGTGTGGGAGTTTAGATTATCTGCAATGAAGGGGATGGGCGGAGGGTGAGAAAATTGTGAATAATGCAAAAAGCCTGTATAATAGGCGCTGGATTGGATTACCTATGGTAGACTAGTCGCTTAAGTTAGGTTATAATTTGGACTAGCAATGAGATTGGGCGGACAATCCGCCCCTATTACGAAAAGGAGGCTTGGATCTTGGGTAAAATCAATGTTGCGATTATTGGGGTGGGTAACTGTGCTTCGTCTCTAATCCAGGGAGTCTATTTCTATCGGAACGCCAAAGAGACTGAATTCGTTCCGGGTTTAATGCACGTAAACCTGGGTGGATACCATATCAGTGATATCCAGTTCGTCGCCGGCATCGACATCGATAAGAATAAGGTCGGCAAGGATATGGCTGACGCCATCTTTACACTGCCCAATAATACCATGAAGTTCACTGATGTCCCCAAGAGCGGCGTCAAAGTTGTCCGCGGAATGACTCATGATGGTTTGGGCAAATACCTGTCGCAGATAATACAGAAGGCCCCCGGGCAAACCGCCGACATTGTCAAAATCCTCAAAGACACCAAGACCGACGTGGTCGTCAACTATTTACCGGTGGGTAGTGAAGAAGCTACCAAATGGTATGTGGAACAGGTATTGACGGCCGGCTGCGGCTTTATAAACTGCATACCGGTCTTTATTGCCCGCGAGAAATACTGGAGCGACCGCTTTGCCGAGAAAGGCTTGCCCTGTATCGGTGATGATATCAAATCACAGGTCGGAGCGACCATTGTGCACCGGGTTTTAACCAAGCTTTTCCGGGACCGCGGCGTAAAGCTGGAAAAGACCTACCAGTTGAACTTCGGCGGCAATACTGATTTCCTCAATATGCTGGAGAGGGAACGCCTGGAGTCCAAGAAAATCTCCAAGACCAATGCAGTTACCTCACAGCTGGATTACAAGCTCCCCGAGGACGATATCCATGTCGGACCATCAGATTATGTTCCTTTCCTCACGGACCGCAAATTCTGCCATATCCGCATGGAAGGCCGCTCTTTCGGAAACGCTCCCATACTCCTGGAGCTCAAGCTGGAAGTGTGGGATAAACCGAATTCGGCCGGGGTGGTTATTGATGCCATCCGGTGTTGCAAGTTAGCCCTGGACCATGGCCTGAAGGGTTCTTTGACCGCGCCATCTTCCTATTTCATGAAATCTCCGATGATTCAGTATTCTGATGAAGAAGCCCGTTGTATGACAGAGGAATTCATCTCCCAGAATTCTCTGACCGCCATGAATAAAGGGAAAACAGATAAGCCTCGACCTGCCAAGTA
>JAGDMY010000106.1 GCA_017860765.1 Chloroflexota bacterium
ATCATCACACTGGGCATGCACCCTCCATCGCCCGTGATTGGACATCACCAGGAGAGGGAATTTCTCGGAGCGAGGGCCTCCCCTTCTCTCATCATGGGTTTCACTCTTTTCAATCCATTTGGGGATGGGGGGCCTCTCCTCGTCGGTGGGGAAATGCTGGGCCAGGGCGGCGGAATAGAACTCTAGCTTGCCGGTGGGGGTGGGCAAGGGGTTTTTCTCCGGGTCTTCATAAAATTTCCTGAAGCCCGGAGGGTCTTTCTCCCAGTCTGGAGCGCAGGAATATACATAATAGTCCTTTTCACAGAATTCTTCCCAGCTTATGAAATTTTGAAGTCCCATGCCATCGTAGACCACTTTTATTAAATCAGCCGTGCTCTGGCCATGTGTGATCTCGGCATCCTGGCCTAATTTTTTAGCAATTTCAATCACAACCTCCCGATCGCTCTTAGACTCCCCGATGGGGTCGATAGCAGGCCTCTGTATGGCAAAAGTGGGGTACTGTACCCCCCAACGGGTGTTGCCCACTATGTCCTCCACTTCCAAAGTGGTATTCGAAGGCAGGATGATATCTGCCAAAAGACAATCGTTCTCCAGCCAGGGGTGCTGGGCGACTACGCATTCTATCTTGGGATTCCTGAAAGCTTCTATAGTTTCGTTGCCGCCATTCCAGCAGGTAGTGCGGCAGGGACTATCCGTCCATATCATGTGCACTTCACCGCCGCCCTCTTCCTGGGGTATAGGATAGGTATATTTTTTAAACTGGTTGTCCACGGTGGTTTGGATAGCCCCGGTGCCCCAGTAGCTGACAGGCGGGTTCGGAATGGCCTTATGAATGAGAGTTTTAGGTATATGCTGTTTAGTAGCTACATAGGCGGTTATTTGGTGCGGCTTGGAGATTTCAGCGAAGCCTGGATTCTGGAAGATATTGCCGCCTATCCCCTCCACTCTGGGCATCCCATTGCGGAAAATCATCGCGGCTTGATGGATCCCGGGCTTGCCCAACCCCTGCATGCCCAACAGGATTACTTCCAACCTGGCAGGCTCATGGGAATAGGGTCCCCGGATATAAGAGCCGCCGCAATAATGGGCTACGGAGGTGCGCTTGGAGGCCCAATCCCGGGCCAGGGCCTTGATGGTCCATTCGGGGACTCCGCATTTCGCTGAAGCCCACGCAGGGGTCTTGGGTATATTGTCCTCCCGGCCCAGGACATAGGCTTCCAATTTATCCATTCCTACCGTATGAGACTTGACATATTCCTTATCATAAGTACCTTCGGTTATCCAGACGTAGGCAATGGCCAGCTGCAAAGCTGCATCGGTATTGGGCAGAATGGGTATCCATTTATCGGCATGCACTGCGGCGCCATAGTTCACATCCGGGCAGACATAGACCTGCCGAATTCCAGCTTCCTTCCAGAAGAAGCACATCCGGCTGGCAAACTGGCCGGTAAACCCCCAGGGCGTCGTCTCGGGGTCGCAGCCCCAGAAGAGCACCATATCACTGTTTTCAGTCGTGTCCTTAACTACGTTGGCAAACGGGGCCATCATACCCACATCGCCATTTCCCCAGACATGCTTGGCCCCCCAGTACCAGCCCTCCCAGCTATCCGGGTTTCTGATCTGCTGGGTATAGCCCCCCGCTTTTTCAAGGAGCAATGTAGGGCAGCCATGGGGCGCATTGATGATTTTGCATTCACCATGTCCATCCACCTGTGCCAGAATGGCATAGGGGCCATACTGCTGATACATTCTCTGGATTTCACCGGCAACTATGGCGGCCGCCTCATCCCAGCTGATGCGGACAAACTGGCTTATGCCCCGGTTCTGGGGATTTCTCTCTCCGCGAGGGTCCCAGTCAACCCGCTTCAAAGGATATTTTATGCGGTTGGGAGAGTAGGTCCGCTTTTTGTAAGCCAGAGAGAAGGGACAGGGCAAGGATTTAGAAGTCGGTTCAATCGTTTTGCCATTCCTGGCGAACTTCCAGGCATTAACCTTGCTGAGATCGTGTTTCCAATCATAGTGGAGCGGTCTGATGCGAATTATCTTACCCTCTTTAACATCCACAAAACAGGGTGCCCCGCCGCCTATCAAACCCCCGAGGGCCAATGACCTTATAACGGTCTTTTCGCTGCTCTGGTTGGCCTTTCCCTCCGGAGTAGGCCTATTTCCTGCCGTTGGTTTTAAGTTCTCATTTGGCATTATGCTGTTAACCTCTTTTTCCTGAATCCTCAGATAGGCTGGATTTCATCGACGTTCAAGCACTATCTCGCCCAGGTATCTGTCATTATTAGTATTGACCGCAATCTGGACCGGTTTATATTGGGGTGACTCAAGCGTTATAAAATACTTGACATTCTCCGGCAGGCCCTCGAACTCGAAGTCGCCATAGTTATCAGTTTGGGTGGTCTTCATGTCGTTATCACTTTTCAAGGTGACGGCGACGCCTTCAGCGCATTCCCGGATGTCTCCGAAGACCACCGCCCCGGCCACAAACCTTTTAGGCAATCCCAGATAAGTAACTTTCTCTTTCAGCTTGAACTCAGGGTGCATCCTTTCAGTCTTGCCGGAGGCGACCAGTCGGGCTACTTCACTATCGGGGTCATCCAGATCCCCGAATTTTATGGCACGAGTTGGACAAACCTCTGAACATCTGGGCTCCTTCCAGCCGGCATCCAGCAAATGAGCGCATAAAGTGCATTTTTGTGGCAAAGCCAGTTCTTCGTTCCAATAGATCACCCTGTAGGGGCAGGAAGAAACTATTTGCCTTTGTCCTTTAGCTTTTTGAGGGTCGATGATGACGATGCCATCCCGGCGCTGATATACTGCCCCATCTATGGCGGCCGCCACACAGGGGGCATTCTCACAATGCATGCAGGGTATGGCGGTATAGGCCACTTTTACCTTGGGGAACTGGCCTCTTTCCCTCTCCGTCATTTTCATCCAGAATTGCCCGGTCATCGGTTGCGCTGCCGCATAGCCAGGATATTCATTCTCGAAATGTTCGTCTTTACAAGCCAGAACACAATTATAGCAGCCGTTGCACCTGGTAATATCTATTACAAAACCATACCTGGCCATTTTTATACCTCCCACTTCTTGAGTTCGACCAGACAGGAATTGGGGGCCATCCCCGGAGCATTCCTGGATACCATCCGGGAGGGTGTAATCAAATTCATGCAGCCTCCCCGGTCGATGCTTTGCGGGTTCCCCGGCTCCAGGGGATCGTATTTAGCCGAAGCCTGATATGAGTGAACAGTGCCAGGTCGTACTCTCTCGGTCACCTGAGCAATCCCCAGTACTCCGCCCCGGTCATTGTAAACTTGAATAATATCTCCGTCATTCAGGCTACGTTCCAGGGCATCCCTGGGATGGACGCGAACTACCCACCAGTTATAGCCGTTTTTCAGGATTCTATGCCCGCGAATTTCATCCAGCCATGGCGTGTGATTGTCATAATGAGTGTGATAGGAATATCTGACATGGGGCGTAATCAGCTGCAGAGGATATTTTTTGGCCAGTTCAGATTCATGTCCCTCCCAGCTCGGAATATAGTGTGCCACCGGTGGTCTTTCTTCGTCATCAGGAAAATGTTTCATGAGGCTCTGAGATACAAACTCCAGCTTTCCGCTGTAGGTGGCCAGCTCGTAAGGTCTATCGGTGCTTCGTTTAGGGTTATATATATCGTCGGTATCACAGGGACGACCCTCATTGAACCAGCGTAAAGAAACGTTCGGATTTTTCTTGGCAGCCGGGATAACATAATACCCTTTCTTTTTAAAATCATCATATGACATAATCCCGGGCATATCAGACCAGGCATACATTTTCTTAATCCAATCTTCCTCAGTATTGCCTTCATCATATATGTCCCTGAATCCCAGTTTATCGGCCAGTTCCACGAAAATATCATAATCTGAGCGGGACTCCCAGAGCGGCTCAATGCATTTCTTCTGATAAACAATGATGCGGTGATTCTGTCCGGTGTAGTTAGCTCCATATCCGCCGGCGGCCCCCCATTCGGAGATGTCATTGCGTTCAAAATTAGTGCAGGCCGGTAAGATTATATCGGCAAACCTGGTCTCGGTATTCCACCAGCAGTCCTGGTTGACCACAAATTCCACTTTGGGACTCTGATACATGCGCGCCCAGCGGGTGGTTTCCGTCATTGTGCCGATAAAAGAGCCTCCATAGCGATATATCATCTTTATTTCGGGGCTGCCCGGTTCGGGATAGGTATAGGGAATGAACTGCTGGTCAATGGATTTAGCGCAGAAACCTTCGCCCAGCCAGTGGATAGGAGGGTTCAGGATCGCCTCGGGGACCAGCAGGCGGTAAACTCTCTGGGTCACCGGATTCACCGGCTGGTTCTTGGAGACGATGCTAAATACATCTTTACCTCCGGAGCCATATCCGGGGAATTTAATGGAGAAGTCAAAGGGTGCTCCATAGGCACATCCCGACCAGATGTTGACCCCCGGTCTGCCCACCCCCTGCAAGCCCATCAGCAGTACCATCAGGCGCGCGTATTCAGTACCGTAGGCAGCCCTGCAGGCGGCACTGGCGCCGCCCTTGGAACCGACGGCCAGGGAGGTGCGTTTGGAGGCCCATTCCCGGGCCAGGGCCCGGATCACATGAGCGGGGACGCCGCAAATCCGGGACGCCCATTCAGGAGTGCGCGGTGTACCATCTTTTTCACCCAGGGTTTGCTTTTTGAACTCCTCAAAACCCAGAGTGCGTTTGGCAACAAACTCTTTATCGTAGGTACCCTCCGTAATCCAGACGTAGGCGATAGCCTCCGCCAGAGCGGCATCGGTGCCCGGCCGGGGCCCTATCCATTTGCCTCCCACGGCAGCAGCCGTGAAGTTCAAGAACGGGTCAATAAAGATCTGCTTGACGCCCAGGTCCCGCAACCAGAGCCGCCAGTTGGCCGTATCCAGTCCGGCGTAGCCCTTTCCGGCGGTATCGGGATCATCCCCCCAGTGTATAACCAGTTCGGTATTTTTCAAGCCGTCTTCCAGAAGGCCGTATTGTTCAAGGTGCCCCAGCCGCCAAAAATTGCCCCAGTTATGCACGGCCCCCCAATGCCAGCCTTCCCAGCTGTCAGGGTTGTCGAACATATAGGTGCATCCCAGGGTTTCAAAAAACCGGCCCATAGCGCCCCTGCTGTAATGGATCAGCCCCCAGTTATGGTGAGAGGACCTCATAGGGAGAACTGCAGCGGGCCCATAGGTTGAACGCACTCTCTTCATCTCGCTGACGACGATATCTATGGCCTCTTCCCAGCTGATTCTCTTAAAAGGCGACTTTCCCCGGTTTTCCGGGTGTCGTTCGCCCCGGGGGTCAAAATCCACCCTTTTCAGGGGATATTTCAGCCTATCCTCAGAGTAGATTTTAGTCCTCTCAGTTAGCGCGAAGGGAGAAAGATTAGCCTTCCGATCCGGTATGAAGGTTCTTCCACGGGCTTCGATTTTAAAGGGGGGCGCGTCGCTCTCATTAAAAACTATGGGGCGGATCCGGGAGATTTTACCATTCTTAACATAAACTAATACGGGACCGCCGCCGGTGCATTGTGTAAACACTTGCTCTGACATAGGTTCTGCTCCTTGAGGATGAAGATCATTGAAATACGCTGATTGTTGTCGTGCACGACAACTCTATTTAATACAATTATATCACGATAGTCAAGTGCCGGTGTCAAAAACCTGGCACCGGTTTGCGGTAT
>JAGDMY010000107.1 GCA_017860765.1 Chloroflexota bacterium
TTCTTGAAAAAATGGTTCGAAAGACTGGATGGACGCATAGCTGTCTCTCCACCTGCCAGGGATTTTATTAATAAACACTTCCCCTCCACTTATGATATTATTCCCAACGGCATTGATCTGGACTATTTTTCTCCTGCCAACTCCCCCCTGCCGGAGTTTCAAGACGAAAAAACCAATATCCTGTTTGTTGGCCGCCTGGAAAACCGCAAAGGCCTGGAATACTTGCTTAAGGCCTACCGGCTGATAAAACCCGACTGCCCCAATTGCCGATTGATTGTGGTAGGGCCGGGTACCAGGCTGCGCCGGAAATATGAGAAAAACATCGCCGAATCAGGACTGCCAGACGTGGTTTTTACCGGGAGAGTGGACAATAAAGAATTGCCCCGATATTACAAGACGGCGGACATTTTCTGCGCTCCTGCTACCGGCCACGAGAGCTTTGGAATTGTTCTGCTGGAAGCTATGGCCACCGGTAAGCCGGTAATAGCCTCCGATATTTCCGGCTATCGCAGTGTTATCGCGGATGGCCTCGATGGTATTCTGGTGCCGCCCAAGCAGGAGGTGCCCCTGGCCCAGGCTATCTCAAGTCTTATGCAGAACAAGACGCTGCGTTTACAAATCGGAGAGAAGGGCCGCAGGAAATCCTTGGACTTCGGCTGGGACAAGGTTTCCCGGCGTGTAATGGACTATTATACCCGGATACTGATCACCAGGACGGTAAAGCCTTGAACAGGCCAAATAAATCCGTCCTCCTGTTTAAACCTTGACGCGAGGAGGGTAATATACCTAACCATATCCGTGAGGCCCGCCAGGACCAGAAAAGCAAATTGCAGGTACTTCGTAGAGCTTTAGCGGCTTATATTACTCAACCTATCGTCGATCTGCTGGCAAAAACTGCTGTAACTCCCAACATGGTGACCTGGTTCGGCTTTGTATTGATATTGGTCGCCGCCGCACTGGCGGCTATGGGCTATCCCTTTGCCGCCGGTTGGGTGGTGCTGTTATCGGGTCTAACGGACATAATTGATGGGGCTTTAGCCAGGCGCACCAATCAGGTAACCAAATTCGGGGGGGTCCTGGATTCTACTCTGGACCGCCTCTCAGAGGCGGCCATCCTGATCGGCATCATGGCTTTCTTTCTATTCCACGCAGGTTCCGCATGGTTTCGCTGGATAACCCTCCTCATCGGCCTCACCTTGATTTTCTCGTTCCTGGTGAGCTATATTCGGTCGCGGGCGGAAGCCACCGGGATCAATTGTCAGGTAGGCGTGTTTACAAGAGCCGAGAGAGTGATTATACTGGCACTGGGTCTGCTGATCAACATCGACCTGGCCCTGATTGTGGCTCTGGCCATTATCGCCTTGCTGAGCCTGATCACGGTTATCCAGAGATTGCTCTACGTATATCAACAGGCCCGGGATAAAAGTGACGATTTAGGAAAGGAAAACCGATGACTGCAATCGCTGTAGTTGGGGCCCAATGGGGAGATGAGGGCAAAGGCAAGATAATAGACCTGCTGGCAGAAAAAGCCCGGGTGGTTGTGCGTTATTCGGGGGGTGACAATGCGGGACATACGGTTATCAACCATTTCGGTGAGTTTAAGCTGCACATCATTCCTTCGGGGGTTTTTTATCCCCATACTACCTGCATCATCGCTAACGGGGTGGTCATCAACCCGGCCGTATTGATCGGCGAAATGGACCATCTCAAACAAAGAGGCGTAGACATCGGTCGCCTGTATATCTCCGATAGGGCTCATTTAATTATGCCTTACCATATCTTGCTGGATGCCCTGGAGGAGGAATCACTGGGAGGCAAAGCTGTGGGTACCACCCGCAAAGGGGTGGGCCCGGCCTTTACGGACAAGACCGCCCGCCTGGGTATAAGGGCAGGCGACCTCCTGGATAAAGGGGGTTTGCTCACCAGACTAAGTCTAATACTGGAGCGTAAAAACCTGATCTTGACCAGGGTATATGGGGCCAAACCCTTAGTTTTGGAGGAGGTCTACCGGCAATATTCTCTATATGGAGAGCGCCTGGCCCCCCACATCCGCGAGACAACCTCCATACTGAATGAGGCGCTGCTTCATAAGGAACTGGTCCTGCTGGAAGGCGCCCAGGGCACCTTGCTCGACCCTGACTTTGGCACTTATCCGTTTACGACCTCCTCTTCGCCAATGGCAGGAGGGGCCTGCCTGGGGTCCGGCGTTGGCCCGGTCTATATTAACCAGGTCCTGGCAGTGTTTAAGGCATATTGCACCCGGGTCGGCGGCGGCCCTATGCCCACCGAGCTAAATGACGAGGTAGGAGAGGCCATCCGCCAGTGCGCCCATGAGTTCGGGACGACCACCGGCCGTCCCCGCCGCTGCGGCTGGTTCGATGGAGTGGCAGCCCGCTTCAGCAGCCGCATCAACGGCTTTACCGGGCTGGCGATTACCCGCCTGGATGTTCTGGATAATTTCCCCAGGCTGAAAATTTGTACCGCTTACAGTCTAAACGGCAGAACCATCGAAGAGTTCCCCAGCAATATCAACGACTTAAGCCAGTGCCAGCCGGTATACGAAGAAATCCCGGGCTGGCTGACGCCGACCGGCCATATCCGCCAGTATAGCCGGCTGCCCCTGGGTGCCCGGAAATATATTAGAAGGCTGGAAGAGCTGTGCAATTGTCCGGCCAAGCTCATTTCCGTTGGCCCCGAACGCGAACAGACCATTATTCGCTCACCCTTAAATTAAATACCGGGCTTCGACCGCACGCTCCCGGCGACAAAACCGCTCCACTCACTGCCGGCAGGACAAGCTCCATTTGATATCAGAGGACTGCCTTCGATTCACCTGCCTTACTCTCAAGGCGAGAAATAGCCTAGAATAAAATTGATATATATGCTATATTAATCTTCTTCAGGGTTTATTAATAGCATTGAGTTTTATTGGCAAGGCAGGTAGACATGCCCAGAATTATCCGGCCCGACTTGGCTTTTAAGCAAATGCAGCGCTACCGCCAGGTAGTAGCCGTTTTCACCCGGTACGGGTTTGGCGAGTTTCTGGGTCTGATACGCATCTGGGAATACATCAATATTGAAAAAAAATTCCTGCATCGCGAGCGCCAACTGGAAACCCTGTCCATCCCCCAACGGTTACGCTTGGCCCTTGAAGAGCTGGGGCCCACCTTCGTCAAACTGGGTCAGATGCTGAGCACCCGGCCCGATATCGTGCCCCATAATTTCATCGTGGAATTGGAAAAGCTGCAGAACCGGGTTGCTCCCATCCCTACGGAAATCGCCAGGCGGGTTATTGAATCTGAATTGAAGAAGCCGATCTCTGAAATATTCTCCTCTTTCGATGACCAACCGCTGGCCGCTGCGTCTTTGGCCCAGGTGCATCGCGCCTCCAGGAATGGAAGCGACTTAGTGGTTAAAGTCCAGCGGCCTAATATCACACAGGTCATAGAGGTGGACCTGGAAATTATGCATAATTTAGCCGCCCTGATGGAACGCTATCTTCATGGGACCTACGTGATCAACCCGGTGGGGCTGGTCAGGGAATTCGCCGAAAATATAAAAAGGGAACTGGACTTCCGCATCGAAGCCGTGAACATGCGGCGTTTCGCCCAGAATTTTGCCGGTACTGCCTGGGTACACGTCCCGGCGGTCTATTCTGATCCCGGCTACACCCAGCGGGTGCTAATCATGGAGTATGTCGAGGGTATCTTCATCTCCGACCTGGACCGCTTAAGAAGGGAGGGCTACGATTTAAAGCGCATTGCCAGGCACGGCGCAGACATCGGTTTCCGTTCTACGCTGGAGCATGGCTTCTTTCATGCTGACCCTCACCCGGGGAACTTGATCATCCAGCCCGGAAACGTCATTTGCCTGCTGGACTACGGCATGATGGGGACCCTCTCCAATCGCTTCCGGGAGCGCTTGGGTAGAATGATTTATTACATCATTAACAATGATGAAAAGAGGACTGCCCGGGCCCTTCTGGGGCTGATGGAATCCAGCCAGGTGATTGATGCCGAGACTCTCGAAGTGCAGGTCTCGAACATCATCCAGGAGTATGCCCATCTGGCCCTCCGTGAAATCCAGCTCGGGAACATGCTCTTCAAGCTGCTGCGTCTTCTCAGCGAACATCATGTGAGGTTCCCCACCCACCTGATATGGCTCTCCAAAGCCATTACCACCGTCGAGGACGTGGCTCACAAGCTGGACCCGGACTTTGATATGCTGGAATATGCTAAACCATACGCCCGCCGCTTCATAATCCGGAACCTCAACCCGGCCAATCAAACGCGCGAGGCCTTTTTGACAGCTCTGGACTCTTTCGACCTCCTGAGAGACCTGCCCTATGATGCCGGGGTCATTCTCGATCAGCTGAAGAAAGGCCGGGTGAAAATCGAGTTTGAGCACATCGGGCTGGAACCCATCCGGAAGACCATCACCCGCGTTACTAACCGCCTGGGGGGAACGATAGTCCTGGCCGCTGTTTTGGTGGCTTCATCCCTTATCGTGGTGGCTGACCTTCCACCAAAAGTTGGAGAAGTTCCGATTATCGGCATCGCCGGGTTTGGCATTTCCCTAATCCTGGCGGTGGTTTTATTAATTGCCGCAATATTCGACAGGTGAGGAGAGGGTAATGGAAAGAAGGGATAAGCTCCTTAAGGTCTACCGAGAAAAAAGGCGTTTCACACATACCCCGGAGCCTCCCGGGGGGCCGGGACCTCCCCCGCAGCGCCGCATCTTCGTAATCCAGAAACATCAAGCCAGCAGCCTGCACTACGACTTCCGGTTGGAAGCTGGCGGAGTTTTAAAATCCTGGGCGGTACCCAAAGGCCCTTCCACCGATCCACGTGTCAAAAGACTGGCGATGCCCACCGAAGACCATCCAATAGAATATGCCAGTTTCGAAGGCCGTATTCCTGAAGGCGAGTATGGAGCGGGTACGGTAGAAGTCTGGGACAGCGGTACTTACCGCAACCTTAAAATCGAAGATGGTAACGAAGTCCCGCCGGAGAAGGCCATCGATAAAGGGCACATCACCTTCTGGCTCGAAGGTAAAAAGCTCAAGGGAGGTTATGCTTTAACGCGCACCGGAAGTGGGAAAGGGGAGAGGTGGCTGCTGGTCAAAATGGCGGATTCTGAAGCCGCCCCCGGCCGGGACCCCATTAATGAGCTGCCAAATTCCGCGCTCACCGGCCGCTCGCTGGAGGAGATAGGTAAACCATAAGCACCAGGGTGCGGTGGACTCTGAGCTTTGACCTATTGAGTCCGGGCCAGGTCACATTCTCCGCATTTCCCCTGAGTGCAAAAAGCTTTATAGAGATGTATTAACCCCTGCTGGCGGCGTGCAGAATTCGCCTGATCAGGGCCTATCGCCAGCTGGTGCAGCATATGCCGTTCTATGGAATTCATACCCAGACGAGGATAGCCCGCATAGGTCTCCCGGGCTTTCTGCCCCAGCCGCGGTTCAGCCATCTTCTGGCTCCAGAAGAAGATGAAGGGCAAGATGACGTTAATAATCACCACGGAGGCCCGCTCCCGGCCGAGGAGAGCCCGGCAAATACCGGCTTTACTGGGGAGACCGAAATCATAATGGCTGGCCCAATAGCCTTCCGCTGACACCAGCAGGGCTGATTCCAGGTCAATATGCAGCCGGTCTGCAGGCAAGCCCCGGACCATCTCTACCAGAGACGAGAA
>JAGDMY010000108.1 GCA_017860765.1 Chloroflexota bacterium
ATAATCGCCCCTATTGAGCATCGCCGGCTTTGGCAGCAGCTGCGCTTTGGAGATACTTATCGGCGGGGCGTTTCATCCATACAGAGAGCAGGATGCCGGCACAACCGACTGCACCGGAGGCCATAAAGGCCGGGCTATAGGCGCCGCTTACATCAAAAATGTAGCCGGCCAGGATGGGTGTAATGGCCGCTCCGAGCGTGAAACCGTTGTTCACGAGGCCAAAAATAAGCCCGTGTCCCTTAGTCCCAAACAAACTGGCTACTACCAGTGACTGCGCTGAGCATAATCCGCCGAGGCCGAATCCAAAGATGGCGGCAAAGATGAATAAGGGTAGGATAGTATTAATCCCGTTCAACCAGAATAAACTACTGGCGATCAAGGTGAACCCAATAATATAGACTGTTCTTACCCCGATTTTATCCGCTGCTCCGCTTAAGAGCACGCCGCCGGCGACACTGGCCCCGCCAAAGACCGACAAAACATTGGCTGCCAGGGTCGGGGAAATTCCCATATCGGTGGCATGGGGTACGATGTGGACGAGCACCACATACTGGCAGAATGCCACGCAGAAAAATATTATAACGACCAACCAGAACTGTCGGGTTTTACTGGCCGCTCGAAGAGAAAATTGATTAAAAGAATCCTTCCGCTCCTCTGCTTTGGAGAGCGGGGCCGATTCACAAATATCTTCCGGCCGTCTCAACCATTGGGATATTAATATTACGACCACAAAAATCAGGGCACCCAGGAAAAGATAGGATTGGCGCCAGTCATATAGTGACACAAGCAGGTTAATAACAGGGGGCCCAATTAATATACCTACGCCGACGCCGATAGCTGCGATGCTGGTCATCAGGCTGCGCCTAAGAATAAACTGCCTGGAGATAGTTGACAGCAGGGGAACTACCATGCCGCTTAAGCCGATTCCGATTACGACCCCATAATAGAGATACAATTCCCAGGCTGTGGTCACACGGGACAAGAGCAGGTAGCCGCTTCCGACCAGAAATCCGGATATCGAAAGCACAATCCGGGGCCCCAGCCTGTCATTCAGCCAGCCCATAAAAATAGCCAGCATACCCTGAAGAATCCAGGAGATCGAGAAAGCCCCGGACAGGGCCGCGCGGCTCCATCCCAGTTCTTCTATGACCGGTTTAAAAAAGACCCCAAAAGAATAATGGACAGCATAGGTAATAAGGAGAATGAAAAAAGCAATCCCCACCGCCAGGTACCTGGAGCGTGATGAGGAGACAACCGACAATGCCGAAGCGGACCGGGTATCGAGCACAGCCTTTATATCCTTTTGGAGTGCGTCCTGTTCGCCTGTCATTTCGTTATTATAGTATATTCGAACTCCCCGGAGTAGTTTCAGCTGAATCTCACAAAATTGATTATCGGTCCGAGAAGGTTTTTTTAAAAATTTACCTGACTTCCATTTCGTCAGAGTGGATCGATGAAGACCAGGTCAAGCTTTTCGCACGTCTCCCGGGGCTGTATGCAAGCCTGGCGCAAGGAGTCAGATCGGGTCTGGTGGTCTGGGGGCTGCAGCCTAGCTTTTTTGCTCCAATAACTTCTCGATTCTCCGGACCATATCGTCCACGTCGAAGGGCTTGGCCAGAAAATCGTTCGCTCCCAGACTCAGCGCTTTCTGAGCGTTTTCGGGTCTGGCGCTGAAGGTGATCACGGGTAGTTCCGAAAAGATCCGCAGTTTCTGCAGAACCTCAAAGCCATCGATCCCGGGCATAATGACATCTAAAAGCATGATGTTCGGGGACTCCTTTTTAATCTGATCCAGGGCTTCCTGCCCGCCAGGCGCGGTAACCACATCATAGCCTGAAATTTTCAATTTGATGCCCACAACTTTGAGGATGGCCTGTTCATCGTCCACCAGGAGGATTTTCCTTTTGGGCTTTGCGGTTTTCTTCTCAGGCTGCTTACAATTGAGGACCGATTCGATTTTGGATACCAGCTGGTCTGGATCGAAGGGCTTGGCAATGTGGTCGTTAGCGCCAAACCTCAGGGCAAATTTAGCGATATCTGGCCGACCGGTAAAAACAATTATGGGTACCTGCGAAAAGGTCCGCACCCTTTCCAGCACATCCATGCCAGTAACATCGGGCATGAGGATATCAAGCAGTACTATGTCCGGTTTTTGACTCCGGACGATATCAATTGCTTCGGCGCCGCTTTCGGTTGTAATGACCTCGTATCCGTGCAGCCGGAGCTTTATACGTAAAAAGTTTCCGATGCCTGGTTCGTCGTCCACAACCAGCACGAGCTTATTCATATATATTTCATTATAGCATCTCGGATCGGATTTAAGGTGCGGTAGTTAATAATAGTGGGAACAGATTGAATCAAGAGGGGCTGAGAAACAGCCCCTCTTGATTCAATCTACTTCTTATATTCCGGGGCCAGGCTGGAATGCACCAGCAGCAAGGGCCTCTCGACCTTCACAAATCTAAGCGGGCAGTGGACGAACCCTTTGGGAATATAGATGGTTGTGGGAGAGGTGATGATAAATTTTTCCTGCTCTTCACCCATGAATAATTCGATTTCTGCGCCCAGATCGTGCAGTCCATTGGGATTGAACCCGATAAAAGTCAGATAGATGTCAAAATCATGTTTATGCGGAACATCTTCCATAAGCATAGGCCTATCTACAGCGACTATGATGGTGGAGAAATCTGACTTAAAATCGCGCTCACCGCTAAACAGGATCCTCTGGTCGGTAAACTTGTTGGGCACCAGGGTATGTTTAAATACTAGGTTTCCATATTTGGTTTGAGCCATTTTTCTTCTACAACGCCTCCGTCATATTTTTTGCATTGTGGGGAGATACTCTAGAGCTTCCGGGCCACACGCCAGCCGCCAGCAACAGCATCCACGATCAACCCTGCCTCATTGCAGTCGCCGACGGCAAAGATTTCCTTGACTTTTCCCTCCAGGGCTTTAATCATTTCCGTATTCGGCCGGAAAGGCAGGACCGGTATAACATTGTCAGCCTTGATGGTCTTTTTCTCTCCCTCTTTGGTCACAATGTTCACCCCCGCATCGGTTATCTCAATGGATTTGAGACCGGTGAACATGGGCACGCCTCTGCGGCGGAACCAGTCCAAATTTAACCTGTCAACGAGAGACTTGGCGTATTTCGTGAAAGGCTCGGCCGTGTCTATGATGGTCACCTGGCGGCCCCGTTTGACCAGAAACTCCGCCAACTCATAGCCCAGTTTGCCGACCCCGATAATGACCACCCTTTTCCCGACCGGAATCCAGAACCTGGTTAGCCGCCTCAGGGTGTCCGGTGACATCAACTTCAAATAGAACTTCAACCTGCGATGCAAGTCGGCGTTCTGGATTACAATCCGTTTATCGATGCCCGGGATATCCGGAACCGCGGCAAGGCCTCCCGCAGCCAGAATCACTGCATCGGGCCGGTCTATTTCAACCATTGAGGGATTGAACTCCTGTCCCAACCTGACTTTGACTCCGAGCTTGGCAACTTGCGTCTTAAGGTAGCGGACCAGGGGCAGGATATCCTGAAGGTCTATCTCCCTCATCATGCTTGCCAGAGGGACCAGTCCCCCCAATTCACGGGTTTTTTCATAGAGTATTACTTCATGGCCTCTCAAGGCCGCTACCCTGGCTGCTTCCATCCCGGCCGGACCGCCTCCAACCACTACCACCTTTTTTTTCTGGGCGGCGGGTTGAATTTGATATGATTCATCTGAGCCAAAGGCAGCATTGATCCTGCATTGCCGGGACTCGGCTTTCGGTTCCAGACAGTACAAACAGGCCGTGCAAGGCGCAATGTCTTCCAACCGGCCCGCGGCAACTTTATTGGGATATTCCGGATCGGCGATTATGCTCCGGGTCATCCCGATAAAATCGGCCTTATTCTCCCTGAGCACTTTCTCGCCGATCTCATAGTCGATCCTGCCCACAGCAATGACCGGAATGGAGACCGCTCTTTTTATTAAAGCCGCCAGAGGCACCTGCCCCCCGGCTCCACCCCGGCTCCAGTCAAAATTCTTTTCATAAGGTTTTATATCCACGGGTGGCTCCGGCAAGAATATACTCTCTGGAATGAAATCGCTGATATGCTGGCCTATCCAGGCTGTCCGCACCATAATAGCGTCAGCACCGGCTTCCTGAATTATTCTGGCTGTGCGCTGAATTTCCTCAGGGGCGGCGAATTTATTATCTGCGATGCCTACAATCTTGCCGATTTCAATGCCATTAATGCAGACTACGATGGCGAAGTCATTTCCGGCACGTTTTTTCATTTCCTTAATGATAGAGGTTATAAACCGGGTCCGGTTCTCCAGGCTTCCCCCGTATAAGTCCTGGCGTGAATTCCAGAATGGAGAGAGGAAGTTATGCTGCAGGTGGGTGCAGCTGGCATTGATATCTACTCCATCAAAACCAGCCTTCCTGGCCCTTAAGGCGGCACTGGCATATTTATCTATAATCTCCTCGATTTCGGCTATAGTTAGGGCCCGGGATTCTTCATTGTGGAAATCATTTTCCGACTTTATCAGCATCGGTGAAGAGGCCACCGGTTTCCCGGGATTCAAAGGAGGCACTCCGGGCGGGTCCCAACCATGTTGCTGGAATGGGCCGTCATGGTTCATCTGCATAAAGGTGGGGCAGCCATATTTATGGATCACCTGGGTTAACTCGCTGAGCCCCGGGATATATTTGTCATCATCTACTCGCATCCTCTTCTTGCGGCGCGTCCCTCTGGGATAATCGCTGACGGGGGATTCTACCACCAGCAGGCCGATGCCGCCTCTGGCTATCGCCTCATAGTAAGCCTTGACCCTGCTATTTACCCGTTCATGATCCTCTTCGCCGGAAAATCCGGTTAAAGCCCCGGTTTTAATCATGCGGTTGCGGGTCTTCACAGAGCCGATATAACCGGGCTCCAGAAGCCTCGGAAACTTGGTACCAGCAGCCATTTAGCTCCTTTCAACTTCCTGTTTATCAGGTAGTAAGCAATTAAACACGAAGGCCGCCATACCCTTTACCTGTGAGCTGGAGTATGGCGGCTGCTTGTTGGGTTTATCCGGTTAGTAAGTCGTCATTGCATGGTTCCGGGGAGCCAGAGGCTGATCTGCGGGAAGGCCACCAGGAAGATCACACCGATAACGAAGATGATGACGAAGGGTAAAATCCCCCTGAAGACTTCCTGCATCGGCACTTTGGTCACCCCCTGGACTACGAAAACGTTGATCGCCACTGGCGGGGTTATGAGGCCCAGCTCGACCATTACGCAGACCAGGACCAGAAACCATATGGGGTCGAAACCCAGGCTGACGACCAGCGGGAAGAAGACTGGCACGCTGAGCAAAACGCAGCCGAGCGGGTCGAGAAACATTCCCAGAGGAATGTATATGAGAAGAATCACTACAATGACCACGTATGGCGGCCAGTTGAAGCTCAGGATCAACTCCTGGAAGGTGGAAGCGAGACCAGCTATGGCCATGAAGGTGTTGAAGATCACGGCTCCCACCATAATAAAAAGTATGTAGGCGGTTGTCGTAGCGGTTTCTGATACTGCCTTGAGATGGTTTTTCCTGGGCGCTCTCTTTATAAGAGTCAGGACAAAGGCCCCGAAGGCACCGATAACCCCGGCCTCCGAGGGGGCGAAAATCCCGAAGTACAGGCCTCCCAGCACCAGGATGAAGA
>JAGDMY010000317.1 GCA_017860765.1 Chloroflexota bacterium
AAGGCTGTAAATCCTTTATTTTTTGGGGAAGCTGATTTCCAGAAGAGGAGCAAGGCGGTTTGAATTTAAATGAGTTTGCCCGGCAACTGGGGATCGAGGTGTATGGTGAGTTGGATTCTCGTACACTGGTGCCGCAGGAAAGGATAAGGGCTTATTGCCGGGAAAACAAGTGCGGCAATTACGGGAATAACTACATGTGCCCGCCCCATGTCGGCTCCATCAATATTTTACAAGGCAAGCTTAAGAGCTATCGGAAAGGGATCTTGCTGCGTTATTCGCAGGATATCGACGTTATGAACGACCGGGAAGGGGTCATGCGGACCCAGAAAGAGTTTCATCAGAAGATTTTGAGACTGGAGGACTATCTCAGGAAAAGGGGCAACCGGGAGGTCTGGGGCCTCATCGGCGGGAACTGCGGATTGTGTCAGGTATGCCAGGCCAGGACCGGCCAGCCTTGCTCAGATCCCCTTAATGCCAGGATGTCGTTGGAAGCCATCGGTATCGATGTGCAGGCTTTATTGGAACGCCTGGGGCTGGACAGCCGGTTTCAGGCCCACAAAATTTACTGGACGGGTTGCATCCTCACTGCTTAAATCCGTTGAGCTTCCGGGAGCGGCCCTCATTATCGGCGGCTTTAATCGCTGCGATAATCGAGTCAACAGTTATGGGAACAAGCTCGTTATGGACCGGGTTATCGGCTGCCATCATTTTTTCCGACACTGCCAGCAACAGCGTCTCCCTGAGATCGACCAGGCCTATCTCGGACAGGGTGGTTGGCAGACCCACTGATTCGCAGAAAGCATAAACCTCATCGATAATTTCCTGACTTTTATCGGTGAGAAAAAGGGAAGCCTGCGTGCCAAAAGCCACCACTTCTCCATGGAGATGCCGGTGAGTCTCTTTAAGAACTGTGAACCCTATTTGGAAGCCGTGGGCTGCGCCCAGACCGCCGCTTTCGAAGCCCAGGCCGCTTAGCAAAGTATTGGTCTCGATAATATGTTCCAGGGCCGGTATTGCCGCTCGTGCTTCGCAAGCCCTTTTGGCGGCTGCCCCGTATTTCAGTAGACTCTGATAACACAGCGAAGCCAGAGCATAGCCGGTCATCGAGCCGGTATCGCCGGTGTAAGTCATATTAGGAGCATACCTTTTCTGGCAGGTTTCGGCCTCAAACCGGGTGGACAGGGCATCCCCCATCCCGGCCACCAGAAACCTGACCGGTGCCTCGAGGATTATTTTGGAATCCATGAGGACCGCATCCGGACTTCTGGGGTGGGGCATGGGCCTATCCATGACCCCGTCGGGAGTATAAATCACCATCGGGAGTATAAATCACGGAGAGTGCGCTGCAGGGGGCATCGGAAGAGGCTACCGTAGGTACAATAACCACCGGAGAGCCCAGTTTGTGAGCTACGGCTTTGGCGGTATCGATAACTTTACCCCCGCCCATGCCCAAGACGACATCTGCTCTGGCGTCCTGAGCCGCCTTGAGCAACCTGTCGATTTCCTGGTCAGAGCATTCCCCTCCAAATTTTTCTACTGCTATTTTAGCGCTCCGGCTGAGTTCTTCTTGAAAAGTCGGCAGGACCTTTCCATGAACCGTGGGACTGCAGATCAAAAATCCCCGTTCACCCAGACGAACAATCTCGGGTCCCAATCTGCTGATGGCACCATAGCCTTGAATATAACGCCCCGGGAAAAACGTTGTCGTAATCATTTCTCACTATTCCCGGGCCCGATCTTATATTTCTTTTCTCTGGCCTTTTTGATATGTCCCCCCGGGTCAGCCTCCTTGAGACCGGGGCAGTCCAGCATTATCGCCATCTGAATGTGCGGTCTTTTGACTTTCTGCCAGACCAGGGGACCGTGAGGAACGCCTTTGGGAACATAGATGGCCGAAGTTTTAGTGATTTTTAAGGTGTCATTCCCCACGTCGAAATCTATCTCGGCGCCCAGGTCTTCCGGATTGGCTGGATCATTGCCCAGGTGCATCACTATTTCGGAATAATTATGTTTGTGACGCAGAATGTGCGGGTTAGGATCTGGCATTTGATATATCCAACCGACCTCAATATAGGTGTTGCTCCCCGGGACCAGGTCTCCGCTCATGAAGGTCATGGTGGGATTCTGGCGGCCCTTCAGTTCCCTGTCCATCCAGACTTCACGGGCTGGTTCCTGTACCAGGTTTTTTTTATAGCTGGACTTAGCCATCGAACTGCCCTCCTTTCACGTCTGCCGGTTCTTGTGAGCCATATTATACCATACCCTTCTCCGACTTGATATCGGAAAAAAACTGAATCGATTTTCCGCAAAGCCGTATGTTGCCAGGGTTGGTGGATAATGCTAAGATTTGGATATTAATTTACCCTGAAATCAGTCTTAAACTTTTCTAAGGCAGAAGGGAGAGCCAGCATGGTAGAACTGATGAATATTCAAGAAGAGACAAGGTGGTTCTATGAACAGCGTGCCGCGGTGGTGATAAAAAACCTCGCCCGCCAGAACATCAATGCGCAGTTTGTCCCGGGCAGGGCAGAGGCCCTCTCTGTCATTATGGCTATGATTCCGCCGGGGGCGGTAGTTGCCCGTGGCGATTCCCTGAGTTGCGATCAGGTCGGTGTGCTTCAAGCGCTGCGAGACCGCCGCCAGAACTCAATTCTGGACCCCTTTGAGACCGACAGCGAGGGATATTTTAGCGCCGATCCTGCCGCCCGGCATAAGATGCAGAAGGAAGCTTTCCTGGCGGATATATTCATCACCGGCACCAATGCTGTCACCCTGGATGGGAAGCTTGTCAACATCGATGGGAGGGGCAATAGAGTTGCTGCGATGATCTTTGGCCCGGACAAGGTGATTGTGGTGGTGGGCGGAAACAAAATAGTCAAAGATGAAAATGAAGCCCTGTTGCGGGTCCGTCAATATGCCGCTCCTCTCAATGCCAAACGGCATGCGCTAAAGCATCATCAGGAGGGATTCAAGGACCTGCCCTGTGTGAGGACGGGAACCTGTGTGGACTGCAGCCACGGGTACCGGATTTGCCATTACACCGTCATCATCAGCGGTGCTATGGACTGGCAAAAAGGAAGGCTGAACGTCGTTATTATTGGGGAAACACTGGGCATCTAGTCATTGGGTCTGCTTTGATAAAA